>NZ_DJUS01000147.1:0-14991 GCF_002438365.1 Pseudomonas sp. UBA6276 | reverse complement strand
GAAGACACCTGGACCGAGCACGAAGAAGACATGTGGCGTTGGACGGTCTCGCCGGAGAACGCCCCGAATACCCCGCAGTATCTGGAGCTGACCTACCGCAACGGCGACATCGTCGCGCTGGACGGCGTCGAGATGACACCTGCCACCGTGCTGGCCACCCTGAACCGTATTGGCGGCGAGCACGGCATCGGCCGGCTGGACATCGTCGAGAACCGCTATGTGGGGATGAAGTCCCGGGGTTGCTACGAAACCCCAGGCGGCACCATCATGCTGCGCGCCCACCGTGCCATCGAATCCATTACCCTGGATCGCGAAGTGGCGCACCTCAAGGACGAGCTGATGCCCAAGTACGCCAGCTTGATCTATACCGGCTACTGGTGGAGCCCTGAGCGCGTGATGCTGCAGCAGATGATCGACGCCTCCCAGGTCAACGTGAACGGTGTGGTCCGGCTCAAGCTGTACAAGGGCAACGTGATCGTCACTGGCCGCAAGTCTGATGACTCGCTGTTCGACGCCAATATCGCGACCTTCGAGGAAGACGGCGGCGCCTACAACCAGGCCGACGCGGCGGGCTTCATCAAGCTCAACGCCTTGCGTATGCGCATTGCCGCGAACAAGGGCCGCACGTTGTTCTGACAGCTGTTTTCACAGCAGCGGTCGCGACACCCGCCAGGCGTGTCCCGAAAACCCCGGTCTCGACCGGGGTTTTTTATTATCCCAACAGTACCGTCCACTTCAGTCGGTTCGGTTGCAACGCCGCGACCTGGCAATTGAGCCTGGCCAATCGCGCTGCCAGCGCATTGGACAAAGGGGGCGGGGGAGTCTGTCCTACCAGCACGATCAGCAGAGGTCTGGCGTGCTTGCGCGTCTCGAGCGCACTGGCCAGCCGTTCAAGATTGGCCGTCATGCGCGCTCGCGTTGGCAGGGTACTGGTGTCGATGATGTGCAAGTCGTTGTGCGCCAGCGTCACCCGATTGTCGACATGATGTTTATGAACGTCCACTTCGGTATCCAGACTTTCCATGAAGTAAGCCGAACTTTCGAAGTCCGATGGCGAGTAAAGCGCTCGGCGATTGAAGTTGAGCGTGGCGAAAAAAAGAATGGCCAGGAAAGTTGGAAAGCCCACCAGAAACCATATATAGATCGTCTGGCTGGTTTCATCCAGAAAGGGCAGGCTGGCCAAGGCGGATGCCTCGACCATCGCCGTGAACAAGGCGATGATGCCGAGCGGGTTGGGACGGGTGATTTTCTTGTGGGCCACGAATGCCTCGCAGGGCCGCATGCGGCCGATGGTTGCTTGGCCACCGATAGTAGTAGGCTCGCCGGGCTGCGCAGGATGCATAATTATCCAACCGACAAAGCTGCCGGACCCTGAGTGGGCAGAAGGCGTCAATAGCCGTCGTGAAGGCTCTGGCGCGGCGCTTTGCGTCCGAAATGGCGAGCGTTTCCAGGTGGTATTTATCCTGCAACAGCTTGGCTGGTTTACAGGGCACGGCTCAATTGAAGCGGCAGGGCAATTATGCAATGCTCCTGCTCCTTAGTTTCATAAGCAGAGCTCGAAGCCGTCAGGCACTGTACAAGAATTTTCACAGGCTCAATATGTAGGAATATTCTCCTGTCATTGTAGGAAGTGTCTTAGTTATTGCCTGCCCGGATTCTGAATCGTCGAAGACGGCAGGTGTCTGGGGTAATGTGCGGGCTCTAGAATTCGAACCGCGAAAAATTGGATCCTCCCATGAATAAAGTGCTGATCGTGGACGATCATCCGGTCATCCGCCTCGCCGTGCGGCTGCTGATGGAGCGCCATGGCTACGAGGTGGTGGCCGAGACCGACAATGGTGTCGATGCGCTGCAACTGGCCCGTGACCATGCCCCGGACATCGTCATCCTCGACATCGGGATTCCCAAGCTCGACGGGCTGGAAGTGATCAGTCGGCTGACGGTGAGCGAACCCCAGCTCAAGGTGATGGTGCTGACCTCGCAGGCGCCGGGGCATTTTTCCATGCGCTGCATGCAGGCGGGTGCGGCGGGTTATGTGTGCAAGCAGCAGGATCTCACCGAGTTGCTCAGCGCGATCAAGGCGGTACTGTCCGGTTACAGCTATTTCCCCAACCAGGCCTTGCACTCGGTGCGAGCGAGCCTGGGCAATGCCTCGGAGGCCGACATGGTGGATCGCCTGTCGGGGCGAGAAATGATGGTGTTGCAGCAACTGGCCAAGGGCAAATCGAACAAGCAGATCGCCGATGGCATGTTTCTGAGCAACAAGACCGTGAGCACCTACAAGACGCGCTTGCTGCAGAAGCTCAATGCCCGGTCGCTCGTCGATCTGATCGAGTTGGCTCAGCGCAATGGGTTGGCCTGATCTGCAGGCAGGCCGTGTGGCCTATAGATCGAAATCGTAGTCAGCCAACTGCCGTTGCAGACGTCTTTCCTCGAGCAGGTTATCGATCGTACGGCGCTTGCTCAGATTGCTCTTGACGGGCTCGACGACGGGCTCGGCTTCTTCACTCTCAGCGGTGATGAAGTCGTCTTCCGTTTCCAGCACTTCTTTATCGGTACTCATGACATCAGCTCCAGGCATGTGCTGCCAATGGCGGACCTTATAGCGATATTCGAAGACGTCGTAAAAAAGATTTTTTCAATCGAGAGCCGAGCTCTTACAGGCAACCTCAATCGTCGCTGGTCTTGTGCTTGTATTCACACAGGTCTTCGATGCGACAGCTGCCGCAGCGGGGCTTGCGTGCCTGGCAGACGTAACGCCCGTGCAGGATCAGCCAGTGATGCGAGTCGAGCAGGTAAGGCCGAGGGACGAACTTCATCAGTTTCCGTTCAACTTCCACCACGTTCTTGCCGGGGGCGATTCCGGTCCGGTTGCTAACGCGGAATATGTGCGTGTCGACGGCCATGGTCAGTTGTCGAAACGCCGTATTGAGCACCACGTTGGCGGTCTTGCGGCCGACCCCTGGAAGCGCTTCGAGGGCCTCGCGGGTTTGTGGCACCTCGCCGCCGTGCCTTTCGACGAGCAAGCGACAGGTCTCGATGACATTGCGGGCCTTGCTGTTGTAGAGACCGATGGTCTTGATGTAGCTCGATAGCCCCTCGACACCCAGCGCATGCATCGCCTGGGGCGTCGGCGCGACGGGAAACAGCTTCGCAGTCGCCTTGTTCACACCGACGTCGGTGGATTGCGCAGAAAGAATCACCGCGATCAGCAATTCGAAGGGTGAACCATAGGCCAGTTCAGTCTTGGGCTCAGGGTTGTCTTCGTGAAGCCGGCGGAAGATTTCCTGGCGTTTCGTGGCGTTCATGGGGCGGATTCGTCCTTCGCGGGCGGGGCTAGAGTGATTGAAGCGCTGTGAGCCGCTCTTCAGCGGCCTCATGTTCGCGGCTCAGAGCGTCGAGTATGAGGTACTGCTCGAACGTGGGCGGTGTCACGAAAGCCTTCTGGGTTTTCGCCAACTGCGCACGGCTCATAGCCACGGCGATTTTCGCCTGTTTCAAGGCTGCGTCGCCAGTGCTCGCCTTGGCCGCCTTCGCTGCCTTGATCCGCTCGATCGCCGACAAGGCCGGGGACGGCGGCACCGCGAGGGTAGCCGGTCGCTGCGGCCTGTGTGATCGCTCGGCCTGCCGTGCCGCCTGGACCTGCTGCAGGCGCAGGTTCCGGGCTTCGTAGCGTTGTCGGGCGCGATCGCGCTTGTGCATACGCACACGCTGCTGTTGCGTGCTGCAGCCGGGGTCGCTCGCCAACGAAGTGAACGCTGACGCTGGCGCGGGGCGCATTTCGATGCAATCGACAGGGCAGGGTGCAACGCACAGGTCGCAACCGGTGCATTCGTCGACCAGCACGCTGTGCATCAACTTCGCCGCGCCGAGAATGGCGTCGACCGGACAGGCCTGGATGCACTTGGTGCAGCCGATGCATTCAGCTTCGCGGATGTAGGCGATCTGGGCGGGGGCCGTACCATGGGTCGGGTCCGGCGCCAGCACCGGTACCTCAAGCAGCTGCGCCAAGGCAGCGATGGTTGCCGTACCCCCCGGCGGGCAACGGTTGATCGGCTCGCCGGCCACGATGCCGGCTGCGTAGGGCCGGCAGCCAGCATGGCCACATTTGCCGCACTGAGTCTGTGGCAACAATGCGTCGATGCGTTCGATCAGGTTCATGGGCGGCCGGATTGCGGAGGGAGCAGGTGGTGAGATGGGCAGCGATCCTGCCGCTTGTCTTGCGATGAAGACAAGCGGCAGGGCGTGTGAACCTGAACCTATTTGATGCGCTGGCCCGGCTTGGCGCCGCTGTCGGGGCTGAGCAGGTAGATCTCCTCGCCGCCAGAGCCTGCGGCCATGACCATGCCCTCGGAGACGCCGAAGCGCATCTTGCGAGGCTTGAGGTTGGCAATCATCATCGTCAGTCGACCCTCCAGCGCAGCCGGATCCGGATAGGCGCTCTTGATCCCGGAGAAGACGTTGCGTTGTTCATCACCGATGTCCAGGGTCAGACGCAGCAGTTTGTCCGCGCCTTCGACCGCTTCGGCCTTGAGAATCAGGGCAACGCGCAAATCGACTGCGGCGAACGCATCGAAATCGATTTCGGCAGCCAATGGCTCCTTGGCCAGCTCACCGTTACCAGTGGCAGCCACGGCAGGATCCTGAGCAGCGGCCAGGTCCTGCTTGGAAGCGTCGGTCATGGCCTGCACCTTGACCGGGTCGATGCGGGTCATCAATGCCTGGAACGGGTTGAGCGAGTGCTCGGCGAGCCAGGTAGTGTGGTCGTTCCAGGTCAGTGGCTCGACATTGAGGAAGCGTTCGGCGTCCCGTGCGAGCTCGGGCAGGACCGGCTTGAGGAAGATGATCAGCTGGCGGAACAGGTTGATACCCGCTGCGCAGACGGCCTGCACTTCGTCGGCGCGGCCTTCCTGCTTGGCCAGCGACCAAGGTGCTTTCTCGGCGATCCAGGCATTGGCGCGGTCGGCCAAGGCCATGATTTCGCGCATGGCGCGGGCGAAGTCGCGCACTTCGTAGGCTTCGGCGATGCTGGGCGTTGCGTCCAGGAATGCCTGGGTCAGCTCCGGTGCGGCATTCGCGGCGACCAATACGCCGTTGTTGCCCTTGTGGACGAAACCGGCACAACGGCTGGCGATGTTGACCACCTTGCCGACGAGGTCGGAATTGACCTTCTGCACGAAGTCGTCGAGGTTGACGTCCAGATCGTCCACGCCACGGCCCAGCTTGGACGCGAAGTAGTAGCGCAGGTACTCGGGCGCCAAATGATCCAGGTAGGTACGGGCCTTGATGAACGTGCCACGGGACTTGGACATCTTTTCGCCGTTGACCGTCAGGAAGCCGTGCACGTTGAGCGCGGTCGGCTTGCGGTAGCCGGCGCCTTCGAGCATGGCTGGCCAGAACAGCGCATGGAAATTGATGATGTCCTTGCCGATGAAGTGGTAAAGCTCGGCCGTGGAATCCTTGGCCCAGTAAGCATCGAAGTCCAGTTCCGGACGGCGGGCGCAGAGGTTCTTGAAGCTGGCCATGTAGCCGATCGGCGCGTCCAGCCACACATAGAAGTATTTGCCGGGTTCGCCTGGAATCTCGAAGCCAAAATACGGTGCATCGCGGGAAATATCCCACTCCTGCAGGCCCGCGTCGAGCCATTCGGCGATCTTGTTGGCCACAGCGTCCTGCAAGGTGCCACTGCGGGTCCAGCCTTCGAGCATCTGCTGGAAGTCGGGCAGCTTGAAGAAGAAGTGCTGGGAGTCCTTGAGTACGGGCGTGGCGCCCGAGATCGCCGATTTCGGGTCCTTGAGCTCGGTGGGTGCGTAGGTAGCGCCGCATTTCTCGCAGTTGTCACCGTACTGGTCGGGCGCTGCACACTTGGGGCAGGTGCCTTTGATGAAACGGTCGGCGAGGAACATCTGCTTCTGCGGGTCGAAATACTGGGTGACCGAGCGCTGGGCGATATGGCCGGCCTCGCGCAGCTTCAGGTAGATCTCGCTGGACAGCTCGCGGTTTTCTTCACTGTGGGTAGAGTGGAAATTGTCGAAGTCCACCAGGAAGTCGGCGAAGTCGGCGCTGTGCTCGGCCTTGACGTTGGCGATCAGTTGCTCGGGCGTGATGCCTTCCTTTTCCGCACGCAGCATGATGGCCGAGCCATGGGCGTCGTCTGCGCAGACATAGACGCACTGATTGCCGCGATGCTTCTGGAAGCGCACCCACATATCGGTCTGGATGTACTCCAGCATGTGGCCAAGGTGGATGGAACCGTTGGCATAGGGCAGGGCGCTGGTGACGAGAATCTTGCGTGGCTCGGACATGGGGCTCGGCTACTGGAAGTGAAACGAAGACCGAACACTATAAAGGCGCGAGGGGATTTTTTCACCTCTTGTCAGGGACTGCGATGCCGCCAGCCAGTGGGGGGCGCTTTGTCATGGCCTGCATGGCTGCGACAAAATGTCTCAAGTTGCCGCCGCGGCTGCCGACAACCTGGGATTAGGAGACCTCCCTCATGATTCCGCCCCTGATTCCGATCAGCGTCGTGCCGGTGACCTCGCAACTCGACCCGGTCAAGCCAACGCCGAGCATCGCACCTGTGGCGCCGGCTCAGCCAGGCTCCAATGACAATGCCATCGATCTGCGTCATCACGATGCTGATCAAGCAGCGCTGGTGCTGCGCGAGGAGCAGCGACGGCGTCAGCGCGAAGGCCGACCACCGGATCCGGACGAGCACGCGCCGGTGCCGGGCGACTCGCTCAACGCCGACAACACGGTACCGGTGGCCCCCTTGGTCGAGGACCCGCCGCGCCAGGGACTGTGGGTCGACATCCAGGTCTAGTCAGGGCCGTTCGCGCGCTGCATCATGAACGATCCTTTTCGCCACCGATTCGACACCGCCATGAGCCAAGACGACAACCTGATCGATTTCGCCAGCGAACGCGGCAAGCGTATCCACGATCTCAAGGACAAGCGCCTCAACGAGATGCGTCAGGCCTTCGAACAGGCGCTGCCTCTGGACCCGGCCAAGTCCAGGAAAAAGACCAAGAAGCCGAAGAAGCGTTGACCCAGGTCAATCCAGGCAACGGCGTGCCCGCGTAGGGTGACGTTTCGAGTGGATGCGGGAACGACCAGCGATGATGTTCGATGACATTTTTTTTGCCGGGGCACTGACCTTCGGCCTCGCGACCTTGCTCACGGTCGGCGTTGCGCTGTACATCTGGAGAGATTCCTACAGTGACCGGTGAGCGGTGACTGATCAACGAAAGGGGCGACCAGGGTCGCCCCTTTTTTGTGGGTCGCGTTCAGCCGATGGTGATGGGTGGCGGGCTGACCAGGGTGACGGTCTGCTGCTTGCGTGGGGCAAGGATTTCAGCTTCGCCGTCGACGACCAGCTCATCGCGCTGGTTGAACACGCGGGTGGCGATGCGGACACGGAACTTAGGCAGCTTTTCGAGGATTTCCAGGCGCACGGTCAAGGTGTCGCCCAGTTTCACCGGTTTCTGGAAGCTCATCTGCTGACCCAGGTAGATGGTGCCCGGCCCGGGCAGCTCGCAAGCGACAGCGGCGCTGATCAATGCACCGCTGAACATGCCATGGGCGATGCGCTCCTTGAACANNGACATCGCGGCGAACAGCTGGATGTCGCGCTCCTGCACGGTCTTGCTGAAGCTGGCGGTCTGGCCGACTTCGAGCGCTTCGTACGGAGTATTGCTGACTTGGGTCATGGGGGTGCGGGTTCCTTGGCTTGACGGGACCGGTGCCGCGTCAAATAGATTCACGATGTTAACAGGAGGGTCGTGCGCATTTGCGTCGGTTGCGGCAGCTGCTAACGTCGGCAGCATACCGCAGGCGCAATGGCCGGGCGGGCTTCGAATCAGAGGACAATAATAATGCATCCTGATTTCTGGAACGACAAGCGCCCGCCGGGCGTGCCCCACACTCTTGCGGTCGGTGAATTCACCTCCATTGTCGATGTGTTCGACCGCTCCTGTACCACCTTCGCCCAACGTCCGGCCTTCAGCAACATGGGCGTGACCCTGAGCTATGCCCAGCTCGACCGGCACTGCGCCGCTTTCGCCAGCTGGTTGCAGCAGCACACCGACCTGGTCCCCGGCGACCGCATCGCGGTGCAGTTGCCCAACGTCCTGCAATACCCCATTGCGGTGTTCGGTGCATTGCGCGCCGGCCTGGTGGTGGTCAATACCAACCCTTTATACACCGCGCGCGAAATGCGCCATCAGTTCTCCGATTCCGGGGCACGGGCGCTGGTCTACCTCAACCTGTTCGGCGACAAGGTCGAGCAGGTGCTGCAGGACACGAAGCTGGAATACCTGATCGAAGCCCGTCTGGGCGACCTGATGCCCGCTGCCAAGGGCTGGCTGGTCAACACGCTGGTGAGCAAGGTCAAGAAGCGCGTCCCTGCCTACCATTTGCCCCAGGCGATACCCTTCAAGACGATTCTGGCGCAAGGCGCGGGGTCGTCACCCCGTCCGGTGACGCCGACCCTTGATGACCTCGCGGTGCTGCAATACACCGGCGGCACCACCGGGCTGGCCAAGGGTGCCATGCTCACTCATGGCAATCTGGTCGCCAACATGCTGCAGGTGAGGGCCTGTTTCCGCCAGCTCGACGAGCAGGGCCAGACGATCCTGCGCGAAGGCCAGGAGGTGATGATCGCGCCGCTGCCGCTCTACCACGTGTACGCGTTCACGGCGAACTGCCTGTGCATGATGGTCACCGGCAACCATAACGTGCTGATCACCAACCCCCGCGATATCGGCGCCTTCATCAAGGAGCTGAAGAAATGGAAGTTCACCGCCTTGCTGGGCCTGAACACGCTGTTTGTGGCATTGATGGAGCATGCCGAGTTTCGATCCCTGGACTTCTCCCATCTCAAGGTCACCAACTCCGGTGGTACGGCGCTGGTCAAGGCCACGGCCGAGCGCTGGGAAAGCCTGACCGGCTGCCGCATCGTCGAAGGCTACGGCCTGACCGAGACGTCGCCGGTGGCCTGCACAAATCCCTATGGCCAGAGCGCGCGCATCGGCAGCGTGGGCATTCCCGTGGTCGGCACCGGGCTGAAGGTGATCGACGACCAAGGGGCCGAGTTGCCGCTGGGCGAGCGTGGCGAGCTGTGCATCCAGGGTCCGCAGGTGATGCGCGCCTATTGGCAGCAGCCCGAGGCGACCGCCGAGGCGCTGGACGCGCACGGCTGGTTCAAGACCGGCGACATCGCCGTCATCGATCCCGATGGCTATGTGCGCATCGTCGACCGCAAGAAGGACCTGATCATCGTTTCAGGTTTCAACGTCTATCCGAACGAAATCGAGGACGTGGTCATGGCGCATCCTCAGGTGGCCAATTGCGCGGCCATCGGGGTAGCGGACGAGCGCTCCGGCGAGGCGGTCAAGCTGTTCGTGGTGGCCCGTGATCCACAGCTGACCACGGCTGAGCTGATGGCCTACTGCAAGGCCAACTTCACCGGCTACAAGCTGCCACGGGAAATCGTCCTGCGCGACGCCTTGCCAATGACACCCGTGGGCAAGATCCTGCGACGTGAACTGCGCGACGGTTGATGCACCGAACAGGGGGCGTGGCGGGCGTGGCGGGCGTTGCAGAGGGGCGCCAGCGAGCCCGAATACAACCTGGATCCGCTGTGACTGGAACTGCCAATCCGGTCACAATGGTTACCGTCTGGCCACCTTCAGCCTCTAGTCGCCTCATGGCAAAGCTGCTACTCTCGGCGCGCTTTTCGGCATTCGGACCTGTATGGGTCGTGCTGACATATCAATAATAATCGCATCGAATGCGGTGAAGATTCGCTGGCGCTGGAGGAGTGGGCTTCCATGATCGAAAATTTCTGGAAGGATAAGTATCCGGCTGGAATCGCGGCGGATATCGATCCAGACATGTATCCCAATATCCAGGCGGTGCTCAAGCAGTCCTGCCAGCGCTTCGCCGACAAGCCGGCGTTCAGCAACCTGGGCAAGACCCTCACCTACGGTGAGCTTTACGAGCTATCGGGAGCCTTCGCCGCCTATCTGCAGCAGAACACCGACCTGGTGCCGGGTGATCGCATTGCGGTGCAGTTGCCCAACGTCCTGCAGTATCCGGTGGCGGTCTTCGGTGCGATTCGCGCAGGCCTGGTGGTGGTCAATACCAACCCGCTGTATACCGCGCGGGAAATGGAGCACCAGTTCAAGGACTCCGGCGCCAAGGCCCTGGTGTGCCTGGCCAACATGGCGCACCTGGCGGAAAAGGTCGTCCCCAAGACGTCCGTCCGCCATGTCATCGTCACTGAAGTCGCCGACCTGCTGCCGCCGCTCAAGCGTCTGCTGGTCAACAGCGTGATCAAGTACGTGAAGAAGATGGTCCCGGCCTATCATCTGCCACGGGCAGTGAAGTTCAACGATGTGTTGAGCAAGGGGCGCGGCCAAACTGTCAACGAGGCCAACCCGGCCAGTTCGGAAGTGGCCGTGTTGCAGTACACCGGCGGCACCACCGGCGTGGCGAAGGGGGCGATGCTCACCCATCGCAACCTGGTGGCCAACATGCTGCAGTGCAAGGCCTTGATGGGTTCCAACCTCGACGAAGGCTGCGAAATCCTGATCACGCCGCTGCCGCTCTACCATATCTATGCCTTCACCTTTCACTGCATGGCCATGATGCTGATCGGCAACCACAACGTGCTGATCAGCAACCCGCGCGACTTGCAGGCGATGGTCAAGGAACTGTCGAAGTGGAAGTTCAGCGGCTTCGTCGGGCTCAACACGCTGTTCGTGGCCCTGTGCAACAACGAGGCGTTTCGCAAGCTGGACTTCTCGGCGCTGAAAGTCACGCTGTCGGGCGGCATGGCCCTGCAACTGGCCGCCGCCGAGCGCTGGAAAGAAGTGACCGGCTGCGCCATCTGCGAAGGTTACGGCATGACCGAAACCAGCCCGGTGGCGACGGTCAACCCCAACCAGCGCATCCAGATCGGTACCATCGGCATTCCCGTGCCGTCCACTCTGGCCAAGATCATCAACGATGCAGGCGAAGAACTGCCATTGGGTGAGATCGGCGAGTTGTGCATCAAGGGCCCGCAGGTCATGAAGGGCTATTGGCAGCGCCAGGAAGCCACGGCCGAGATCCTCGATGCGCAGGGCTGGCTGAAGACCGGCGACATTGCGCTGATCCAGCCCGATGGCTACATGCGCATCGTCGATCGCAAGAAGGACATGATCCTGGTCTCGGGCTTCAACGTGTACCCCAACGAACTCGAGGACGTCCTCGCCACCTTGCCGGGCGTGCTGCAGTGCGCCGCCATCGGCATACCGGACGAAAAGTCCGGCGAGTCGATCAAGATTTTCGTCGTGGCCAAACCTGGTGTCACCCTGACCAAGGAAAAGGTCATGGAGCATATGCGCGCCAACGTCACTGCCTACAAGGTGCCGCGCACCGTTGAATTCCGTGATGTGCTGCCGACCACCAACGTGGGCAAGATCCTGCGCCGCGAGCTGCGCGATGAAGAACTGAAGAAACTGGGCATCAAGAAATCGGCTTGATCCCTGCCGGGTGCCGGGTGCTACCGACACAACCCCCGCAAATCTGCGACAATTGCGGGGTGTGACCTTCGACGTACCCCACCAAGACCTCTGCGTACCTGATGACCGACCAAACCGCTTCGATTGACCAGCTTCTGAAAAACCTCGACCAGGCCATGATCGGCGACCGTCACCGCCTGCGCCGGCAGCTGCATGAACTGCGCAAACGGCCCGACGAGGCGAAGCTCGGCCAGTGGGTCGAGAAAGTGCAGGCCTCGTTCGCCCGCGTCGAGGCGCGCCGGCTCAGCGTGCCGACGGTGCGCTACGACGACAGTCTGCCCATTGCCGCCAAGCGCGACGAAATCAAGAAAGTGCTCGCCGAGCACCAGGTGCTGATCATTGCCGGCGAAACCGGGTCGGGCAAGACCACCCAGTTGCCCAAGATCTGCCTGGAGCTGGGCCGCGGCCAGCATGGCCTGATCGCCCATACCCAGCCACGCCGGATCGCTGCGCGCAGCGTGGCCAGTCGTGCCGCCGAGGAATTGGCGACGCCACTGGGCGGGTTGGTGGGTTACCAGGTGCGTTTCGAAGACCAGAGCGATGCCAATACCCTGGTCAAGCTGATGACCGATGGCATCCTGCTGGCCGAGACCCAGCACGACCGTTTTCTCGAGCGCTACGACACCATCATCGTCGACGAGGCCCACGAGCGCAGCCTGAACATCGATTTTCTGTTGGGCTACCTGAAGACCCTGCTGCCACGGCGTCCCGATCTGAAGGTCATCATCACGTCGGCCACCATTGATCTGCAGCGCTTCTCCGAGCATTTCGACGATGCGCCGATCATCGAGGTGTCCGGGCGCACCTTCCCGGTCGACACCTGGTACCGACCGCTGACGGCCGAGCAGGACGAGGAAGGCAATCAGATCGAGAACGACCTGACCGTCGACCAGGCGATTCTGGCGGCGCTGGACGAAATCGCCGCCTTCGAGCGCAGCGAGCGCAAGACGCCGGGCGACGTGCTGGTGTTCCTGCCCGGCGAACGCGAGATCCGCGATGCTGCCGACATGCTGCGCAAGGCTCAGTTGCGGCACACGGAAATCCTGCCGTTGTACGCGCGCCTGTCGCCGGCCGAGCAGCAGCGCATTTTCCAGTCCCATCCCGGGCGCCGCGTGGTGCTGGCCACCAACGTGGCGGAGACCTCGCTGACCGTGCCCGGCATCCGCTACGTGATCGACAGCGGTACAGCGCGCATCAGTCGCTACAGCTACCGGGCCAAGGTCCAGCGTCTGCCGATCGAGGCGGTGTCCCAGGCCAGCGCCAATCAGCGCAAGGGTCGCTGTGGCCGAGTCGAGCCCGGCATCTGCATCCGCCTGTACAGCGAAGAGGATTTTCTCTCGCGCCCCGAATTCACCGATCCCGAGATTCTGCGCACCAACCTGGCGGCGGTGATCCTGCAGATGCTCCACCTGCGCCTGGGCGAAATCGACCGCTTCCCGTTCATCGAGCCACCGGACGGCAAGGCCATCAGCGATGGCTTCAACCTGCTGCAGGAGCTGTCCGCGGTCAACCGCGAGAACCAGCTGACGCCGATGGGCCGACAGTTGGCGCGCTTGCCGATCGATCCACGGCTGGGGCGCATGCTGCTCGAAGGCGCGCGTCAGGGCAGTTTGCAGGAAGTGCTGATCATCGCCAGCGTGCTCTCGGTGCAGGATCCGCGCGAGCGTCCGCCCGAGCGTCAGCAGGCGGCCGACCAGGCCCACGCGCAGTGGAAGGATGCCGACTCCGATTTCGCCGCGCTGGTCAACCTGTGGCGTGGTTTCGAAACCCAGCGTCAGGAACTGGGCTCCAGTGCCTTACGCAACTGGTGCCGTAAACAGTTCCTCAATTACCTGCGCCTGCGCGAGTGGCGTGATGCACACCGTCAACTGAGCCTGATCTGCCGTGACCTGCAACTGCAGGTGAACAAGGACGCCGCGGACTATCCCAAGTTTCACAAGGCGGTGTTGTCCGGCCTGCTCAGCCAGATCGGCCAGAAAACCGAAGATGGCGACTATCTGGGCGCGCGTCAGCGTCGCTTCTGGGTGCATCCGTCGTCGGGCATGGGGCGCAAGAAGCCGCAGTGGCTGATGGCCGCCGAGCTGGTCGAAACGACCAAGCTGTATGCGCGCATGGTCGCCAAGATCGAGCCGGACTGGATCGAGCCGCTGGCAGTTCACCTGATCAAGAAAAACCATTTCGAGCCGCATTGGGAGAAGAAGCGCGGTCAGGTGGTGGCGTTCGAGCAGATCACCCTCTACGGCATGATCGTGGTTGGCCGTCGTCCGGTGCATTTCGGGCCCATCGATCCGGTGGCGTCGCGCGAGCTGTTCATTCGCGAAGGGCTGGTGCGCGGCGAGATCCAGTCGCGAGCCAAGTGCCTGACGGCCAACCGCCAACTGCTCGAGCAGCTCGACGAGCTGGAGGCCAAGGCCCGGCGACGCGACATTCTGGCCGACGAAGAAACCCTCTACGGGTTCTACGAGGCGCGCCTGCCCGCCGAGATCCACCAGACGGCGACGTTCGACAGCTGGTACAAGGTCAACAGCCAGAAGAACCCCGATCTTCTGATCATGCGCGAAGAGGACGTACTGGCCCGCGAGGCCAGCGAAGTCACTGCCGCGCAATACCCTGACACCCTGCGTCTGGGCGATCTGAGCCTGCAGCTGAGCTACCACTTCGAGCCCAACCACCCTCGCGACGGTGTCACTCTGCGCGTGCCCGCGCCGCTGCTGCCGGCCTTGCCGGGCGAGCGCCTGGAATGGCTGGTGCCGGGGTTGCTGGAGGCCAAGTGCATTTCCCTGGTGCGCAACCTGCCCAAAGCCCTGCGCAAGAATTTCGTGCCGGTGCCGGACTTCGTTCGCGCCGCCCTCGCACGTCTGACCTTCGGCGAAGGCTCTTTGCCCCAGGCTCTGGGCCGCGAACTGCTGCGCATGACCGGCGCGCGGGTCAGCGACGAGGCATGGGCCGAGGCCGCGCAGCAGGTCGACAGCCATCTGCGCATGAACATCGAAGTGCTCGACGGCCAAGGCAAATTTCTCGGTGAAGGACGTGATCTGGCCGAGCTCACCGCGCGTTTCGCCGAGGCCAGCAGTGCGGCATTGGCGGTGCCGAATACCGCGAAGAGCCAGCAACCGGTGCAGGCCAAGGCGTTCGCCAAGGTCGAACAGACCACCCAGCAGAACATCGCCGGACTGTCGATGACGGTCTACCCGGCCTTGGTCGAGGAAGGCGGCACGGTCAAGGAAGGGCGGTTCTCGACCAGCGCCGAAGCCGAGTACCAGCACCGACGCGCCCTGCAGCGGCTGCTGCTGCAGCAACTGGCCGAACCGGCCAAGTTCCTGCGCAGCAAGTTGCCGGGCCAGACCGAACTGGGCCTGCTGTACCGAGAACTCGGCCGTGTCGAAGCACTCGTCGAGGACATCCTGCTGGCCAGCCTGGACAG
>NZ_DJUS01000122.1:0-11821 GCF_002438365.1 Pseudomonas sp. UBA6276 | reverse complement strand
GGCGCAAGCCGCGTCCGGCCTTGACGCGGTTTTCCAGATACACCGCACGCACCGCCGACGCGGTGGGTCAATAGACGTCGCGGCGGTAGCGGCCGGTTTCGATGAGGGCGTCCAGGCGGTCGCGGCCCAACACCTCGGTCAGCACCTGATCCACGCCGCTGGCCATCCCCTGCAGGCTTCCGCACACGTAGATCACCGCGCCGTTCTCCACCCATTCCAGCAACTCGTCAGCCGCCTCGCGCAGCCGATCCTGCACGTACATCTTGTGCGCCTGATCACGCGAAAACGCCACGTCCAAGCGCGCAAGGTCACCACTGGCCAACCACCCCAGTAACTCCTCCCGGCAATGAAAGTCATGGGCTCGGTTGCGTTCGCCGAACAACAACCAGTTTCGCTGTTGTCCCTGTTCGATGCGTGCTTTGAGCAAGCTGCGCAAGCCTGCCAGACCGGTACCGTTGCCGATCAGAATCACCGGCACCGGGGCCTGCGGCAGATGAAACCCTGCATTGCGTCGTAGGCGCAGGCTGACCGCGCCATGCAGTTCAGCGTGCTCGGTCAGCCAGCCCGAACCCAGCCCCAAACTACCGTCGTCGTGCCGTTGCTGACGCACGATCAGTTCCAGGCGACCGTCGCCGGGCAGGGAGGCGATGGAGTACTCGCGCACCGTGATGGGGATCAACGCGTCTACCAGCGCCTGCGCATGCAGCCCGACCAGATGACTGCGGCTGGCCGGAAGCTGGCGGCTGGCCAATGCTTGCCCCAGCGGCTCCTGCAGGCCATCGACCCAGACCGGGGTCGACGCCTCCAGGCCCAGCCCTGACAGGCACTGTTCAATGGCCAGGCGGCCGTTGCGCGGCAGCACATCGACCAGATCGCCAGCCTGCCACTGGGCTTGGCCATCGTCGCGCAAAGCAATGCGGTAGACCGGATCGCCTGAGCTGCCGGGGTTCAACAGCTCGCGTTCGACCAAGCTCCACGGGCTGAATGCCGGGGCCTGCCACACGGCCTGGGCCACACCTCCAGTAAGCAGGCTCAGTTGCTGCTGCCACTGCTGCAAAGCCGCCGGGTCGGCATTGTCCACCTCGATCGAGGCGAACAGCGGCTGCGCACCCCGGGCATCGAGCCATTGATCGAGACGGTGGGCGAAACCGCAGAACTGCTGGTATTGCCGGTCACCCAGGGCCAGCACCGCGTAGCGCAAGCCGGGCAGGGCGCAGGCGCTGCCCAGCACCTTGCGCTCGAAGCCGCGGGCGGTGTCGGGCGCCTCGCCGTCGCCGAAGGTGCTGACCACGAACAAGGCCCTGTCAGCCTGCTGCAACTGCGCTTCGTCCACTTGAGCCAAGGCGCGGACCTGAACGCTGTGCCCGGCCGACTGCAATTGCCCGGCGGTCTGCCATGCCAATTGTTCGGCGAAACCACTCTGGCTGGCGAAGCCGACCAACCAGCCTGCTGAGGCATCGTCCTGCACGTTCAAGGCACCGCGCGCCAGGCGCACCTGGCGCTTCTTGCGGCGCCGATCCAGGTACAGCAACCAGCCGGTGATCAGGAACAACGGCATCGTCAGGCTGGCCAGCATCATCAGAATGCGCCCGACCAGCCCGAAGTAGCTACCCACGTGCAGGGCATAGATGCTGGTCAGCAGTTGCGCCTTCAGCGACTTGTCTTCGTAACGCTGGATGTCCTTGACCTGCCCGGTGCCGGGGTCGAGGCTGAGCAAGCCGAAGGCGCGGTCGTGCGGCGAATCCTTGCGCAGGTAGAAGACCGTCGCCGGTAGCCCGACATTGCCGGGAATGCGCACATTGATCACGCTCAGTTCTGGCCCGACCGCTGCGCGAATACTGGCCCACAGTGCGTCGTAGTCGACCACTGGCGCCACGTCGGAAGACGAGGCAGTGCGCCGTTCGATGCGCGGGGCGGTGGGGGTGTCGGAGAGCATCCTGTTGACGGCGTTGCCGAACCATTGATACGACCAGGTCAGGCCGGTCAGGGCAGCGAGCAGATAGAACAGCAGGCACCAGGTACCGAACACCGCGTGCAGGTCCCAGTTGAAGGCGCGACCTTTCTTGGCCCAATCCAACGTGAGCCAAGTGCGCCAGTTCAATGCCTTGCGCGGCCAGCGCAGGTACAGGCCCGAGAGGCAGAAAAACACCAGCATCAGGGTGCAGGCCCCGGTGATCTGTCGCCCTGTGCCGCCCATGGCCAGGAAACGGTGCAGGTCCAGCATCAGGTCGAAGAAACCTTCGCCGAACACTTCGCTCTGCAATTCTCCGGTGTACGGATCGAAATAGGCCGATGGTCCACGCCGCTGTCCCGCCGGCGGAGTGAAGGACACCCGTGCGGCGCTGCCCTCGACCAGGTCCACGCGCAAGGCAGCGACCTTGCTGCCCTGGCGCCGCTCGAGAATCTCCACCAGCTGCGCGGCAGGCAGGATCCCCGTGTCGCGGATCTGCACCGTCAGGCTCTGCGGGTTGAGCGCGCGCAGAATTTCATCCTCGAACGAATAACTCGCGCCGGTGATGCCCATCAGGGCCAGCACCAGGCCACCGGTGATGCCGAAAAACCAGTGCAGCTGGAAGAGGACGTTCTTGATCACGGATCACCTTGAGCGGGCCAATCGAAAGGAAGGCGGACGGCATTATGCAGCACGCGCTGAGAATCGGTCTCAACCGTACCAATTCCGTTCATTGCCGTTGCGACGTAAAAACGCCCTGCGTCGCGTGAACGAGCAGGGCGCAGAAACGGCCAGGCGGCCTCTAGAAGTGGAAGTTGGTGCTCAGCAGCGCCGTACGGCCCGCTGCCTGGTTGGCGAAGTGTGTGCTGAAGGCCTTGTCGTAGTAGGTCTTGTCGGCCAGATTCTGCACGTTCAACTGCACATCGAAATGCTTGTTGATCTTGTAGCTGGCCATGGCATCCAGGCGCACGTAGCTGTCGACCATCGTGGTGTTGGCAAGGTTGCCGAACACGTCATCGACGTAGAACGCGCCGCCGCCGATGGTCAGCTTGGGCGTCAGGTTGTAGGTGGTCCACAGGCTGGCACTGTTGTTCGGCGTGTTGGGCATCTGGTTGCCGTTGTTCGCCGCGCCCAGCGGGCCGTTGTCCACCACCCGTGCTTCCAGGTAGCTGTAGCCGGCAAACACCTGCCACTGCTCGGTGAGCTTGCCGGACGCCGACAGCTCCAGGCCGTCGACACGGGTCTTGCCGGCGTTCTCGTAGGCGTAGGTATTGGTCTGCACCCGGGTGTTGTCTTTCTCGGTGCGGAACAGCGCGGCGGTCAGCGACAGACGCTGGTCGAACAGATCCCACTTGGTCCCGATTTCGTAGTTGGTGGTTTCCTCAGGCTCCAGGTCACTGCTCAGCAGGTTGCCGGCGCGGTCCGGTGCACCACCCAACGGGTTGCCTTCCATGCCTTCACCGACCAGCGAGCCGGGTGGCGTGGCGGACGTGGCATAGGACACATAGACGCTGCCGTTCTCGGCCGGTTTCCACACCAACCCCAGTTGGCCGGTGACGAACTCGCTGGTGTCCTCGCTCTTGGCCGTGGTGACGCCGGCGGCGGTGAAAGTGCGGTAGTCGGTTTCGAAGTGGTCGTAGCGCAGGCCGGCGTTCACCTGCCATTGCGGGCTCAGCTCCAGCGTGTCGAACACGTAGATCGCCCGCGTCTTGCTCGACGTATCGGTACCGGCATAGTTGCGGGCAATGGCGCCGTTCCACGGATCGTCCGGGTTGGGATTGGCCAGCGAGGTGCAGTTGTAGCCACTGGAGACGATGCTGCCCAGGCTGCAGTTGCTGCTGGAACCGGCGGTACGCGGCGTGGTGTCGGTGTTGACGGTGTAGCTGCTGCGGTCGCTGTCTTCGCGGCTGAACTCGATACCGGTCGAGAAGCTGTTCTTGAATCCGGCCACATAGAAATCGCCGAACAGGTCGGTCTGGTTGGTGGTGGTCGCGGTATTGCCGACGCGGCTGTTGGCCCGGCGCCAGACGCTGCCGTTTCTGACGTTGCGCTGGCTATCGTCGGGCTGGGTGAGGATGTAGTCCTGCATGGTATTGCCGTGGCGCAGGGTGTTCTTCACGGTCAAGGCGTCGGTCAGATCGTGCTCGATGGCGAAGGTGGCGATGTCGCTGCGGGTCTTGCGGAAATCACGGTCGCTCAGGCCATAGAAGTTGCTGCTGCGACCGCCGTCCTGCGGCGTGTCCGGATTGGCCGAGGTACGGCCCGCGTTCCCGGCAGCCGGAATGCTGTAGGGAATGCCCGAGTCGGGCAGGTCATCGCTCTCCAGGTGGTAATAGTCGAGGAAGACCCGCGTTTCGGTGCCCAGGCCGAAGGCCAGCGACGGCGCGATGCCCCAGCGGTCGTAGTCGACCTGATCGCGGCCGGCCACGTTGCTCTGGTGGCTCATCAGGTTGAGTCGCCCGGCAGCGCTGTCGCTGAACTGGTAGTTGCCGTCCAGGGTATAGCGCTGGGTCTGGTCCGAACCCCAGGTGAAGCCGCCGTCCAGCGAGTCACCCAAGTGTGCCTTCTTGCTCACCAGGTTGATCGTACCGCCGGCGGCGCCACGGCCGCCAATGGCCGAGTTGGGCCCCTTGCTGACCTCGATGGATTCCACGGCGAAGATTTCCCGGCTCTGCGCGCCGGCATCGCGTACGCCATCCAGGTAGGTATCGCCCTGAGCATCGAAACCGCGGATGAAAGGCCGGTCGCCCTGCGGGTTGCCGCCTTCACCGGCACCGAAGGTAATGCCGGGCACGGTGCGCAAGGCATCCTGCAGGTTGAGCGCGCCGGTGTCCTTGATGACCTGTTGCGGCACTACCGTCACCGAGCGCGGTGTGTCCACCAGCGGCGCGGTGTACTTGGTGGATGAGGCACGTTCGGTCTGATAGGACGTCGGCTCCTGGGCCTCCCCCGTGATGCTGGTGGCACCCAGCGACAGCGGAGCGGCCTTGGCCTCGTCGGCGTCAGCCGCGTACGCGGTGGGCGCTACGCAGGTGGCGCCCAGGGCCATGCCGATGGCAGAGGCAAGCAGCCGTGGCGATGAGTCGGGAATGAAATGGTGTTGGCGCGACATGATGGAAACCTTCCCCAAGGTTATGAGGCGGCGGAGAATAATGTAAGTGAATATTTGTAGCAATTGCGAAATATTGCTATTCGCGAAGTACTTACATTCTTTACAATTTCCCGCGCAGTTTTCGTCCCATTCTCACGACCGCACCCTTGTGCTTCGGCAATGGGAATCAATACCATTGCTGCCCCTCGGCCTGCGGTGAATTTCCATGCTCCTACACATTCCCGGATTGTTCGCGCGCGACGAAGTGCTGCGCATTCGCCAGGCTCTGGAGCAGGCCGACTGGGCGGACGGCCGAATCACCGCTGGCCACCAGTCCGCGAAGGCCAAGCACAACCTGCAACTGCCCGAGGGCCATCCGCTGGCCGTGGAAATAGGCGCCGCGCTGCTCGAACGCCTGTGGGCCAATCCGTTGTTCATGTCGGCGGCGTTGCCGAACAAGGTCTTTCCACCGCTGCTCAACTGCTACACGGCAGGCGGCAGTTTCGACTTCCACATCGATAACGCCGTGCGCCAGGCCAAGGGCGGCGTGGAACGCGTGCGCACCGACCTGTCCTCGACGCTGTTCTTCAGCGATCCGCAGGATTACGACGGCGGTGAACTGGTGATCCAGGACACCTTCGGCACCCGCGAGGTCAAGCTGCCCGCAGGGGATCTACTGCTGTATCCGGCCACCAGCCTGCACAAGGTGCGCGCCGTCAGCCGCGGCGCCCGCTTCGCGTCTTTCTTCTGGACGCAAAGCCTGGTCCGCGAGGACAGCCAACGTGCGCTGCTGTTCGAGATGGACGGCGCGATCCAGCAATTGACTCGTGATGTCCCCGATCATCCGTCATTGATCCAACTCACCGGCACTTATCACAACCTGCTGCGGCGTTGGGTGGACGTATGAGCGCCGACTGGCGCCTGCGTCGCCTGGAAGTCCTGGACAACGAACAACTGCAGGCGATGCTCACCGCTGAACCGCGCAAGGCCGCACAGGCGCTGGTGATCGCCGCAGGGCAGGGCGTTGTCAACGCCCAGGCGCTGCTCGGGCAGATCCTGCTCGATGGCCGCGGTATCGAACGCGATGCAGCGCTCGCGGTGAAGTGGTTTGCCATCGCGGCCCATCATGGCCACCCCATGGCGCACAACATGCTCGGGCGCTGCCACGAGCACGGTTGGGGTTGCGAGGCCAACGTCGAGCGTGCCGCCGGGCATTATCTGCAGGCGTCGCAGGCAGGGCTCGACTGGGGCCTGTACAACCTGGCCAACCTGCTGGGCACCGGGCGCGGCATCGGGCTCGACCATGCGCGGGCCTTCGCGTGCTATCTGCAGGCGGCGACCATGGGCCATGCCAAGTCCATGAATCTGGTCGGCCGCTATCTTGAACAGGGGCTGGTGGTCGGTGCTGACTTGCCCAAGCCAAAGGTGTGGTACATGCGTTCGGCGCAGGCAGGTGATTTCCGCGGGCAGTTCAGCCACGCCGCGATACTGGCGGAGGAGGGGGATGTCGACACGGCGCTGATCTGGCTGCATCGAGCTCTTGAAGGCGGGAACAGCAATTTTCTACGCAGTAGTGTGGCGGTGCTGGAGCAGGCCAGGCAGCCAGCCATCAGAGCGATGGCAACGCTCTATGCGCAGCGCCTGCAGGCGCTGGAACAGTAGACCTGCAGACAGCCGATGGCTGCCCGCAGGTTACCGGTGCATCAGATGTAGAACGACTTCAAGGGCGGGAAGCCGTTGAATTCCACCGCGCTGTAACTGGTGGTGTAGGCACCGGTGGACAGCCAGTACAGGCGGTCACCGATGGCCAGGTTCAACGGCAGGCCGTACTTGTAGTGCTCGTACATGATGTCGGCGCTGTCGCAGGTCGGCCCGGCGATCACCACTTCTTCCATCTCGCCTTTCTTCTCGGTCCAGATCGGGAACTTGATGGACTCGTCCATGGTTTCGATCAGGCCGCTGAACTTGCCTACGTCGGTGTACACCCAGCGCTCGACCGCGGTGCGCGATTTGCGGGCTACCAGTACCACTTCACTGACCAGGATACCGGCGTTGGCGATCAACGAACGGCCGGGCTCGAGGATGATTTCCGGCAGATCGTCACCGAAGTCTTCCTTGAGGAAGCGGATGATNNCGGGTGATGTAGTTGGCCGGGAAGCCACCGCCCATGTTGATCAGCTTGAGGACGATGCCGTCTTCTTCCTTGAGGCGTTCGAAGATCACCTTGACCTTGGCGATCGCCGCGTCCCATACGCTGATGTCGCGCTGCTGCGAGCCCACGTGGAAGGAGATGCCGTAGGGCACCAGACCCAGGTCGCGCGCCAGGATCAGCAGGTCCATGGCCATGTCGGTCTGGCAGCCGAATTTGCGCGACAGAGGCCAGTCGGCCGTGGTCGAGCCTTCGGTGAGGATCCGCACGTAGACTTTCGAACCCGGGGCGGCCTTGGCGATGTTGCGCAGGTCGGCTTGGGAGTCGGTGGCGTACAGGCGCACGCCCTTGTCGTAGAAGTAGCGGATGTCCTTGGACTTCTTGATGGTGTTGCCGTAGCTGATCCGCTCCGGGCCCACACCCTGGTTCATGACCTTGTCCAGCTCGTAGATCGAAGCGATGTCGAAGTTCGAGCCTTTGTCGCGCAGCAGGTCGATGATTTCCACGGCCGGGTTGGCCTTGACCGCGTAATACACCTTGGCGAATTCGAAACCGGCGCGCAGGTCATCGTAGGCCTTGCTGATCATGGCGGTATCGATGAGTACGAAGGGGGTTTCTTGCTTGTCGGCGAAGGCCTTCATCTTGTTGAAGGTATCGCGTGCGAAGTAGTCTTCGACGTTGATCGACATGCTAGGGACTCCTGGTGGCAAACGTCGTGAATATAAATGGGCTCAAATGACCATCCTCCGTATCCCCACTTTGGTTCGCCTACTTCCCAAGGCATGTCGGGCGAAAGCAAAAAGGCCACGGAAAGCTGCTTTCCGATGGCCTGTTGTCTCGTCGTCAGTACTTGAGCCGGATGGATCGTTTCCAGCATGGACGGTCGGCGCGAACTGTAGGGCGTGGACGGCTTGAGAGCAACTAAAAATGTCGCCTTTTCGTACGTGGCCGATGGGGCCGGTAGCGGAACCCTTCGGCGGTTCCCTTTTAACCGACCCACATGACCGCATGATGTTCCCGCCCCGGCGCCCCGCCGGTCATTCCTTCACGTTCATGAACTCCTTGGCCCAGCCGACGTAGCTCTCCGGGTGGGTGTAGGTGTGGGTCAGTTCGGTGGCGCTCAGGTCGGTGCTCTTGCTGAACTGCTGGCGCTGTTCGCGCAGCGAATCGTAGGTGGCCTTGATGGCCGCGAAATAGGCACCGTGGCCAGCCACCACGACCCGCACACCCAATGCCGCCAAGCGTTCGTCGTCGTGCAGCGCCGGATTGCCGTAGGTCACCAGCATCAGCGGCACGCTGAGGTTTTCGGCGATCTGCTCCAGGTGCTCGAAGTCCTTCACGCCAACCATGCAGATGCCGTCGGCACCAGCGGCTTGGTACGCCTGGGTCCGGCTGATGACTTCCTGGGTGGAGAGCACACCGGCATGGGTACGGGCGATGATGGTCAACTCGGGGTCGACCCGAGCCTCCAGCGCCGCGCGGATCTTGCCAACGCCCTCGGCCACCGAGATGAGATCGGTGGAACGGCGGCCGAACTGCGCCGGCAGCAAGGTATCTTCGATGGTCAGCGCACCGATGCCGGCACGTTCCAGCTCCACCACCGTACGCATGACATTCAGCGCGTTGCCATAGCCGTGATCGGCGTCGGCGATCACCGGCAATTGCGCGACACGACCGATGCGCGTGGCCTGTTCGGCGAACTCGGAGAGGGTGATCAGGGCGAAGTCGGGAGCGGCAAGCACCTGCAGCGAGGCCACCGAACCGCCGAGGATACCGACCTCGAAGCCCAGGTCGGCAGCGATGCGGGCGGACATCGGGTCGAACACCGAAGCGGTGTGATAACACTGTTTTGAAGCAAGCAGCTCACGGAACTGGCGACGCAGGGCCGTGTGAGAAACTTTGGGCATGATCGCTCCTGATTCTGGCGAAACCCCATTGCCTCATGCGGAGGGTTTCTGGAACTTTATCGATTCTTCATGGGTTTTTAGTGACTGGCGCCAGTTTATCACCGCCCGGTCGTTGTTGTATTCGTTGACGCCATTGAGCCGTGCCAGTTTCACCTGCGTCGGCAACTGGCGACGAGGCACGCAAAATGGCAGAGTGTCCGGCCATGCCTGCCTGCCAACGGAATCCCCATGGCCACCCCCACAACAACAAGCAACCCTGCCAGCGTGCCCGGCGCGGCCCAGACCAGCCCATTGGTCATGCGCATCCTCGGCGCCTGTGCGCTCGCACACCTGGTCAACGACCTGATCCAGGCCGTGCTGCCGTCGATCTACCCCATGCTCAAGGCCAGTTACGGCCTGACCTTCACCCAGGTCGGCCTGATCACCCTGACCTTCCAGGTCACCGCTTCGCTGCTGCAGCCCTGGATCGGTTTCTACACCGATCGCCATCCCAAGCCGCTGTTGTTGCCAGCGGGAATGGTCTGCACGTTGGTCGGCATCATGCTGCTGTCCACGGTCGGCAGCTTCCCGATGATCCTCCTGGCATCGGCCCTGATCGGCATTGGCTCCTCCACCTTTCACCCGGAAACCTCGCGGGTCGCGCGCCTGGCTTCGGGAGGACGCTTCGGTCTGGCGCAGTCCACCTTCCAGGTAGGCGGCAACACCGGATCGGCCTTCGGCCCGCTGCTGGCGGCCGCCATCGTCATTCCGTACGGCCAGGGACACGTGGCCTGGTTCGGTCTGATTGCAGTGTTCGCCGTGGCATTGCTGTACGCAATCAGCCGCTGGTACCGCGGCCACCTCAACCAGTTCAAGGCTCGAGCCGGCCAGCGCGCCACCCATGGCCTGTCCAAGGGGCGGGTCAAGGCGGCGCTGGTGGTGCTGGCGCTGCTGGTGTTCTCCAAGTATTTCTACATGGCCAGCTTCACCAGTTACTTCACCTTCTACCTCATCGAAAAGTTCGACCTCTCGGTGGCCAGCTCGCAACTGCACCTGTTCCTGTTCCTCGGCGCAGTGGCGGCCGGCACGTTCTTCGGCGGCCCCATTGGCGACAAGATCGGCCGCAAGGCGGTGATCTGGTTCTCGATCCTGGGGTCGGCGCCGTTCACCCTGATGCTGCCCTACGTCGACCTGTTCTGGACCAGCGTGCTGAGCGTGGTCATCGGTTTCATCCTGGCCTCCGCCTTCTCCGCCATCGTGGTGTATGCGCAGGAGCTGGTGCCAGGCAACGTGGGCATGATCGCGGGCGTGTTCTTCGGACTGATGTTCGGCTTCGGTGGCATCGGCGCAGCGCTGCTGGGCCATCTGGCAGACATACACGGCATCGAGTACGTGTACTGGCTATGCTCGTTCCTGCCGCTGTTCGGCATCCTCACGATCCTGCTGCCGAGGACCAGCAAGGTCTAGCGAATGCGAAGTTCGGTCGATCGCCGCTGCCCACACCGGGCAGCTACGTGCCGAGCTGACGCGATCGGGTACGCCGATCGGAGCATACGACCAGATGATCGCCGGACATGCTCGTTCCAGAGGATTGATCCTGGTCAGCAACACTACGAGAGCGTCGTGCGCGTGCCAGGGCTTCGGCTCGAAGATTGGGCAACGGCCGAAGCCTGAACGCAAAAAGCCCCGCATCGCAAGGCGACAGCGGGGCTTTCAGGGGACGCGCGAAGCGGTGTTGCAAACCGACTCAGACGTTGAAACGGAAGTGCATCACGTCACCGTCCTTGACGATGTACTCCTTGCCTTCCAAACGCCACTTGCCGGCTTCCTTGGTACCGGCTTCGCCGTTGTACTGGATGAAGTCGTTGTAGGCGATGACTTCGGCGCGGATNNTCAGACGTTGAAGCGGAAGTGCAGGATGTCGCCTTCCTGGACACGGTATTCCTTGCCTTCCAGGCGCAGACGTCCCGCTTCCTTGGCACCAGCTTCGCCCTTGTACTTGATGAAGTCGTCATACGCGATGGTTTCGGCGCGGATGAAGCCCTTCTCGAAGTCGGTGTGGATCACGCCGGCGGCTTGGGGTGCGGTAGCGCCGATCTTCACGGTCCAGGCGCGGACTTCCTCGACGCCTGCGGTGAAGTAGGTCTGCAGGTTGAGCAGGTCGTAGCCGGCACGGATGACGCGGTTCAGGCCAGGCTCTTCCAGGCCCAGGGCCTCGAGGAACATGTCCTTCTCTTCGCCATCGTCGAGCTCGGCGATTTCGGCTTCGATCTTGTTGCACACCGGCACCACGATGGCGCCTTCTTCTTCGGCAATGGCGCGTACCACGTCCAGCAACGGGTTGTCTTCAAAGCCGTCTTCGGCGACGTTGGCGATGTACATCACCGGCTTGGTCGTCAGCAGGTGGAAGCCACGGATCACGGCCTTCTCGTCGGCGCCCATGTTCTTCATCAGGCTGCGGGCCGGCTTGCCCAGGGTGAAGTGGGCAATCAGCTGCTCCAGCAGGCCCTTTTGCACCACGGCATCCTTGTCACCGCCCTTGGCGTTGCGCGCGACCTTCTGCAGTTGCTTCTCGCAGCTGTCGAGGTCGGCGAAGATCAGTTCCAGGTCGATGATCTCGATGTCGCGCTTGGGGTCGACGCTGTTGGAAACGTGGATCACGTTTTCATCTTCGAAGCAGCGCACCACGTGGGCGATGGCGTCGGTCTCACGGATGTTGGCGAGGAACTTGTTGCCCAGGCCTT
>NZ_DJUS01000123.1:0-16908 GCF_002438365.1 Pseudomonas sp. UBA6276 | reverse complement strand
CGCGGGCAGAGGGCTCGCCGCCCGCCCCGCTCCCACAGGTGTGATGTAAACCCTGTGGGAGCGGGCTCTGCCCGCGAAGAGCGCGCCGCGATAGGTCAGACTACCCGCCACGCTCCCACAATGGGCTCAGCTGGGGCTGCGTTGAAATTCAGGCCCGCTTCGAATGTTGGGCCAATGCCGGCAGCAAGGTCCGGTCGATCGCCTGGCGGACCGCCGGCAGGATGGTCGCGCTGCCCGTCAGCATCTGTTCCACCATCTTGCGCAGGGCCTGGGCCCGGCCGCTGTCCAGGCCGCGCACTGCGCATTCACAGGCCTGCTCGGCCGTGGCGCCTGCGGGCATCTCGAAACCCAGTGCGCGCAGCTGGCCCAGCAGGTCCTCCTGATCAATCAAGTCCGCATGCATCATGATGCTGATCCTTTTTATGGGTGGCGTGACGTTGTCCGGATTCTGGTAGCCGCGCACGCGCTGAGCAAGAGGCGGTGGTCCGCATGGCCGGATTGCACACGAACAGGTCGTTTTTCGCCGTGTTCGCAGCGGCTGTAAGCCAGCCATGTAGCAACCGGGTATGGCACTTGGCGGGGCGGGCCTGAATACCCTTGCCGTTCACTTTCAATGGACGGCAACGGACATGCTCGACTTTCTCTCCTTTCAAGGCGTCGGCCCCTCTCCAGCCCTGGGCCCGATCGGACTGGCGCCACGGCTGAACTTCATCACCGGCGACAACGGTCTGGGCAAGAGCTTCGTGCTCGATACGGCATGGTGGGTGCTGACCCGCACCTGGGCCGCAGGCAAGCCGATCAAGGCGCGCGAGTCGTCGGCGCTGCCGGTCATCGATTATCGTTTCACCGGCGCAGACCGCAGCGCCGGGCAATGGGCCTGGCAGCGAGACCGCTGGGCGCCGGTAGGCGACGTTACCCCGAGCCGTTCGCTGGTGGTGTATGCCCATGCCAACGGCACCTTCAGTGCCTGGGATCCGGTGCGTAATGCGGGTGAGCTGGCGGCCTATCACTTCGATGAAAACCAGCTGTGGCACGGTACGTCGATGGCGGGGCAGGGGCGCTTGTGCAACGGCTTGATCAACGACTGGGTACGCTGGCAGCGTACTTACGGCTGCAAGGCGTTCGCCGCTTTGAAGCAGGTCCTGCGCGCACTGTCACCGTCGCGCGAGGAACTACTGCTGCCCGGTCGGCCGTGCCACATCGGCCTGCTCGATGAAACCGAATACCCGACCCTGCAGCGGCCCCAGGGACGGGTGCCCTTGCCTGAAACTTCCAGTGCGATCCGCCGCGTGGTGGCCCTGGCCTACATGCTGGTCTGGACCTGGGAAGGGCACCGCCGCGCCTGTCGCCTGGCCGGAGTACGGCCGAGCGATGAGCTGGTGTTTCTGGTGGATGAGGTCGAGTGCCATCTGCATGCGCAGTGGCAGCGCCGCATCGTCCCTGCGCTGATGGATGTGGTCGGCGCGTTGACTCGCCAGCGCCTGGCGGTGCAGATGATCGTGGCCACCCATTCGCCGCTGGTGCTGGCCTCCATGGAGACCCGGTTCGTCGAGGCGCGCGATGCGCTGTTCACCTTGAGCGTGGAGGAAGGCCAGGTGCAGTTGCACCAGCAAACCTGGGCGGCTCAGGGCGATGCGGTGAACTGGCTGGTATCCCAGAGTTTCGGTCTGCGCCAGGCCCGCTCGGTGGAAGCGGAAGCGGCCATCGGTGCCGCCGAAGCCTGGATGCGCGGCGAGCGATCCGGCTTGCCCGAGAAGCTGGACAGCGAGGACGCGATCCAGTTGCAGCTGTTGCGAACCTTGCCCACCGGGGATCATTTCTGGCCAGCCTGGATCGTCGCCAAGGGAGGCCTGCCGGCATGATCGAACTCGTTCATCCACTGCCCGAGCCCCACGGCTTCGACGAGCGCTGCCGCCAGCGCGGCAACGCCTGGTTGCAGGACAACCCTGACGTTGGCAGGCCGCGGGACTACTGGTCGCCGTTTCGTCCGCAGTTGGGCGAAGGCTTTGCCAACCGCTGTGCCTTCGGCGCCATGTACATTCCCAGCGGCACCGTGGAGCATTTCATCAGCTGTGATGAGGACCGCGGCATGGCCTACGAGTGGAGCAACTACCGCTATGTCGATGCCTGGATGAACAGTGCCAAGGGCAGCAAGAAAGCCGAGGACTTTCTTGATCCGTTCGAGGTGCGCGAGGGCTGGTTCGAGGTGTTGCTGCCGTCGCTGCAACTGGTGCTGACCGACAAAGTGCCCGAAGCGGTGAGGGCGCGGGCCGAGTACACCCTCAAGCACCTGCCATTGCGCGACGACGAGCGCGTGATGCGCGTGCGGCGGCAGTGGTTGCGCTTGTTCGAGGAGGGCAAGATCGGGCTCGAAGGGCTGCGCGAGATGGCGCCGCTGATTGCCGCGGCGGTGGAGCGGCAGGAAGTGCGTGGTGCAGCTTTCGCGGCCGATGACCGCTCCTACGGTGCAAGCCAAACCCCGTAGGCGCGGTCCGTGGCCGCGAACCACGCAACACGGTATTCAGCCAGGCAACGCAATCCGTCGTCCGGCATACTCGGCTGCAGGCTGATGCCGCTGGGCCTCGAAAGCCTCGCCCAGCACCGCCAGCGAGACCTCCCCGAACACCGCCGATTTGGGCCCCTGCAGATCTACATGCAACAGCATCTGCTCGCTGGCTGCCAGTACTTCGTCCACGCCTTGCAAGTGGAGCGTGTGGTACACCTGCACTCGCTTGCGGTCATGGGCCAGCACCCGCGTGCGCACCTGCACCTCCGTCCCCAGCTTGACCTCATGCAGGTAGTTGAGGTGACATTCCAGGGTGAACAGCGAGTGCTGGTCACGCTGCGGATCGACCCCGATGCGGGCCATGAATGCGTCGGTGGCGTAGCTGAAGATCAACAGGTAGAACGCGTCGCGCAGATGGCCGTTGTAGTCCACCCACTCCGCGAGCACGGGCGTCTGGTAGGTGATCATTCTTCGAAGCTCATGCCGTGGCGGGCCTTGGTCACCCGTACCGCGTCCAGCACCGCCAGCAGGCAATCGTCGCGGTAACGCTCAAGGGCCCCGATACTGTGTTTCCCCAGTTGCGCCGAGGTCCCGGCCACGACGTCGTCGATCAGTGTGTCGGTCAGCTCCGGCGCGGGCAGGTAGGTCCAGGGCAGCTTCAGGGCTGGGCCGAACTGGTTCATGAAGTGCCGCATGCCGGCGTCGCCGCCCGCCAGGGTATAGGTCAGAAAGGTGCCCATGAACGACCAGCGCAAGCCGGCGCCGAAACGAATGGCGTCGTCGATCTCGCCCGTTGTGGCCACACCGTCGTTGACCAGATGCAAGGCTTCGCGCCACAGCGCTTCGAGCAGGCGGTCGGCGATGAAACCGGGCACTTCCTTGCGCACGTGCAGCGGGCGCATACCCAGGCTTTCGTAAACGCTGATAGCCGCCTGGACTGCCTCGGGTGCGGTGTGTCGGCCGCCGACCACTTCCACCAACGGCAGCAGGTAGACCGGGTTGAACGGATGCCCGACCATGCAGCGTTCCGGGTGTGTGGCGCCCTCGTAGAATTCGCTGGGCAGCAGGCCAGAGGTGCTGGAACCGATCAAGGCGTCGGGCTTGGCGGCGGCGCTGATGCGCGCGTGCAGTTCCAGCTTGAGTTCCAGCCGCTCCGGAGCGCTTTCCTGGATGAAGTCGGCGTCGCGCACGCAGTCCTCGACGGTGGCCACGAAGCGCAGCCGCGACTGCGCTGCACCCGCCGCCAGACCTTGCTTGACCAGGGCGGGCCAGGCATTGGCGATGCGCTGGCGCAAGGCAGCTTCGGCACCGGGCGCCGGGTCCCAGGCGACGACGTCCAGGCCATGGGCGAGGGCGCGGGCAACCCAGCCGCTGCCGATGACGCCGCTGCCCAGGGCAGCGAAGGTGTTGATGTGGGTGATGTAGGTCATGGGTTGTTCCTGAAGAGGTGTGTGGGGTGAGGGCCTCTTCGCGCTCCCACAAGATGGGTACGAACCGTGTGGGAGCGGGTCTCTGCCCGCGAAGAGGCCTTTGAGGACACAAAAAAATCACCGCCGAACGAGGTTCATCTTTTGCCGCCCCTCGGCCGGTGTCAGCACCCGAGCCCCCAGCCGGGTCAGAATCTCGCTGGCCCGTTCCACCAGTTGACCGTTGGTGGCCAGCACGCCTTTCTCAAGCCAGATGTTGTCTTCCAACCCGACCCGCACGTTGCCGCCGAGCAGCACAGCCTGCGCGGCCATGGGCATCTGCATGCGGCCGATACCGAAGCCGGCCCACACCGCCTCCGCCGGCAGGTTGTCTACCATGGCCTTCATGGTGGTGGTATCGGCCGGCGCGCCCCAAGGGATGCCCAGGCACAGCTGGAACAGCGGATCGTGCAGCAGTCCTTCCTTGATCATCTGCTTGGCGAACCACAGGTGGCCGGTGTCGAAGATTTCCAGCTCCGCCTTCACCCCCAGCTCGGTGATGCGCCGGGCGCCTGTACGTAGTTGCTCGGGTGTGGATACGTAGATGCTGTTGCCGTCACCGAAATTCAGGGTGCCGCAGTCCAGGGTGCAGATCTCCGGCAGCAGCGCTTCGACATGGGCCAGGCGCGCCAGGGGACCGATCAGGTCGGTGCCAGCACCGAAGGCCATCGGCGTTTCTCCGGGGCCGATTTCCAGGTCGCCGCCCATGCCGGCGGTGAGGTTGACAATGATGTCGATGTCCGCCTCGCGGATGCGCTCCATCACTTCCCGGTACAGCGCCACGTCGCGGCTGAAGCGGCCGGTCTGTGGGTCGCGTACGTGGCAGTGCACCACGGTGGCCCCGGCCTTGGCGGCTTCCACGGCCGCAGCGGCGATCTGCTTCGGCGTAACGGGAACGTGAGGGCTTTTGGCGGTGGTATCGCCAGCACCGGTCAAGGCGCAGGTGATGATGACGTCGTGGTTCATTGCAGGGATCCTTATGGGTCTGTGCTGTGTGGCTGGTGCTGCGCAGTCTTGTCCATCTACGGTGGTGAACCCTTCGCGGGTAGAACCCGCTCCCACAGGTGCGGCGCGGTCCACCGTTTACGGTGGTGAACCGTTCACGGGTAGAAATCGCTCCCACAGGCGCCGCTGCTACAGGGTGCTCAGGAGGCGGGTTTGCCGTCGAAGGTGGTCACGCCTTGCAGCCAGCGCTGGCGGTCTTGCGGGTGGTCCTTGAGCCATTGCCGGGCCGAGTCGAAGGCGTCCTTGTGCTCCAGCAGCGGTTGCATCATTCGGCTCTCGTCTGTGGCCGTGAAGGTCAGGTTGCTCAGCAGCTTGTCCGCGTTCGGGCAGCGGCTGGCGTAGTCCGGCGCGGTCACCGTCCACACCGTGGCCATGCCTTCGTTCGGACCCAGGGCGTCTTCGCTGCCGGTCAGGTAGGTCATGTCCTGGTTGACGTTCATCGGGTGCGGCGCCCAGCCGAAGAACACGATGGCCTCGTTGCGCTTCACCGCGCGGGTCACCGCCGACAGCATCCCGGCCTCGCTGGACTCCACCAGTTGAAAGTCACCCAGCCCGAAGCGGTTCCTGGCGATCATGTCCTTGATCTGGGTATTGGCGCCGGACCCCGGCTCGATGCCGTAGATCTTGCCGCCCAGTTCCTTCTTGAATCTGGCGATGTCGGCGAAGCTTTTCAGGCCCTTGTCGGCCAGGTAGGTCGGTACGGCCAGGGTGGCGCGGGCGTCCTTGAGGCTCGGTTGGTCGAGCACGCGCACCTGCTTCTGCTCCACGAAGGGCGTGATGGTCTGGGTCATCAGCGGGTTCCAGTAGCCCAGGAACATGTCCAGGCGCTGGTCGCGAATCCCGGCGAAGATGATCTGCTGGGAAGCGCTGGTCTGTTTGACGTTGTAGCCCAGGTCTTCAAGCAGCACTTGGGTCATGGCGCTGGTGGCGATCACATCGGTCCAGTTGACCACGCCCAGGCGCACGTTCTTGCAGCTGGCCGGTTCCGCAGCGCTGGCGATGCTGGTCAACAGTGCGGTACCGGTAAGCATCAGCAGGCAGCAGCTGATCAGTCTGTTCATGATGGCTCCCTCAAGCGGCAGTTCGAATTGTTATGGGGGCGGTGTCTACGCACCGTTTGCATAAGGTACGCAGCCTGCTGCGGGAAAAATCGCACTGCGGCGACCGGCGCTTGCACAGTGGCGACGTGCTGGGTATTAGTGGTGTTTCACAAAGCCCTCTTCGCGGGCAGAGGGCTCGCCGCCCGCCCCGCGCCCACAGGATTGCGCCGCAGAAATCACAGAGCACGCCATGGCCCAAGACTTCCACTTTCTGCTGCTGCCCGGCTTTTCTGCGATGGGTTTCATCTCGGCCATCGAGCCGCTGCGTGTGGCCAACCGCTTTCGTGGCGAGCTTTACCGTTGGCAGGTGCTGAGCCTGGATGGCGGCGCGGTGCTGGCCAGCAACGGCATGTCGGTGAATGCCGACAGCGCGCTCGGGTCGCTGGCCAACGGCGCGACATTGCTGGTGGTGGCCGGCTTCGAGCCGTTGGCGACCTTCGATGTGGCATTGCGCGACTGGCTGCGCCGTCTGGATCGCGAAGGGGTGACGCTGGGCGGCATCGACACCGGCAGTTTTGTCCTGGCCGAAGCGGGCCTGCTCGAGCGCCACCGGGTCGCGCTGCACTGGGAGGCTCTGGACGCCTTCCGCGAGTCCTATCCTGCACTGAGCGCCAGCCAGGAACTGTTCGAAACCGACAGCGCGCGCATCACCTGCGCCGGTGGTACCGCCTGCATCGACCTGATGCTCGATCTGATCGGCCAGGCCCACGGCAGCGAGCTGGCGATCCAGGTGTCGGAGCAATTCGTGGTTGGCCGCATCCGGCCGCGCAAGGACCATCAGCGCATGCAGATCGCCTCGCGCTACGGCATCGACAACAAGAAGCTGGTGCAAGTGATCGGCGAGATGGAACAGCACACCGAACCGCCGCTGAGCACGCTGCAACTGGCCGAGCTGGCCAAGGTCACGCGACGCCAGTTGGAGCGCTTGTTCCGGCTGCACTTGAACGACACGCCAAGCAACTTCTACCTGCGCCTGCGTCTGGAGAAAGCCCGGCAATTACTGCGGCAGACACCGATGAGTGTGCTGGAGGTGAGCATCGCCTGTGGTTTCGATTCACCGTCGTATTTCACCCGCAGCTATCGGGCGCGTTTTGCCCGCTGTCCGCGGGAGGATCGGCGCCAGTAAAGCCAATGCATATGTACCGTTCCTGCACGCCATGCGGCCGCTAACCTGCGCGCTCATTCATCGATAAAGGAATCATCGAAATGGGCAAGCACGTCATTGCATCGAGCCTGGTTACCGCGGCGCTTCTGACCTTGGCCGGGCCGGCATCGGCCGCCTGGTACGACTGTCGCGTCATCGACAATCAGGCGGCCGACGCCTGGGACAACACGCTGGTGGACCTGCCCGTGGAGGCCGACAACCTGGCGGATGCCGAGGGCAAGACCCGCGCCTTCATGGCGCAGGACCCTGGCAATCCGACCGACATCAGCCTGAATTGCCGGGTAAACGAGGAGGAGTGAAGGGTGGCTGATGCTCCCTTGATCACTGGGGCTTGATCACCGGGCCTTGAGCAATACCGCGCAGGCGGCCTTGTAGGCTTCGTGCTGGTACTTGTTCAAGGTACCCGGCAGCTCGGCCAGCTTCTTGGCCTGGGCGCTGATGGTCTGCGGCGACACCAGCACCGCCTCGCAGCCTTCGAGCAGCTGCAGCACGCCTTCGATCTTGAAGGTGGTCGGCCCGCCGGCGAACCCGCCTTTCTTGCCGCGTTTCTTGACGGCGAGCATCTTCAACCCGTTATCGCGGACGAAAGCGGCCACCTGTCCCTGGAACTGCCGCACGTTCGCGGCGATGTCATCGTCTTCCAGGGCAATCTTCTTCAAAGAGGTGGGCAGATGCGCCAACGCGGCATCACCGTATTCCACCACCGCGAAGATCGCTTCGCTACCCTTGATCTCGACCCCGGCTATTTTCACGCTCACTCCAGGCCCACCGATTGCAGGAACTCGGAACGCTCGTCGCTCTTCTGCGCGCGGCAGTCGTTCTGGGCGATTTCATAGGCCTTGGTGCCTTTGCCGGCATTGACCGTGTACACGTCGCAATCAGCATCGCGCGACTTGGTCCACAGGTCCTGAGCCGCCTTGAGCCTGTCGGTGAACGCCTTTAGCTCGGGTGAGCCCTTGGGGAACTGGGAGTTGATGCGGTCGAGCAGGTCAGTGTACGACTCGCTCATTTCGGTTTCCGACGTCTTGCGGTTGTAGGCCGAGCAATCGTAGCTCTGCTGATCGGTCTCCACGTTGTCGCACGGGGTGGGGCCATCGGCCTCTTCGGCCTGGGCGGCGAAGGACAGCAGGGCAAGCATCAGCAGCGTGAATCTCATGAGGATCTACCTAACCCGTTGAACAGTGATGATTACCGGTGATTCTGTCTCAGGGGCGGGGTAAAGCATAGGGGCAGAGCGATGGCAGGCAGCATTTTTCATGGAGTGGCCGGACGCGGTTCCGTTTTGCGTCGGGCGTTGACGCTTTCGGCAATTCCCCTGTCGTTTTTGCATCCGGTCGCCGTGTCGCTCAGGCATATGCTGGCCCCATGAAGCGCCGGCATACGATTCGGCGCCTGACTTGCCTGATGGGGACCGCCTGATGAGCCCAGCCGAATTGCACGCCGACAGCATCGTTATCGACGGGCTGATCATTGCCAAATGGAACCGCGAGCTGTTCGAGGACATGCGCAAGGGCGGTCTGACCATGGCCAACTGCACGGTGTCGGTGTGGGAAGGCTTCCAGGCCACCGTCGACAGCATCTGCAAGAGCCAGAAGCTGATGCGCGAGAACAGCGACCTGGTGATGCCCGTGCGCACCACCGCCGACATTCGCAAGGCCAAGGAAATCGGCAAGACCGGCATCCTTTTCGGCTTCCAGAACGCCCATGCCTACGAGGACCAGATCGGCTACGTGGAAGTGTTCAAGCAGCTGGGCGTGGGCATCGTGCAGATGTGCTACAACACCCAGAACCTGGTCGGGACCGGCTGCTACGAGCGCGACGGCGGGCTGTCCGGGTTCGGCCGCGAAATCGTCGCCGAGATGAACCGCGTGGGGGTGATGTGCGACCTGTCCCACGTTGGCTCGAAAACCAGTGAAGAAGTCATTCTCGAATCCAAGAAGCCGGTGTGCTACTCCCACTGCCTGCCTTCGGGCCTCAAGGAACACCCGCGCAACAAGTCCGACGAAGAACTGAAGTTCATCGCCGACCATGGCGGCTTCGTCGGCGTGACCATGTTCGCGCCGTTCCTGGCCAAGGGCATCGATTCGACCATCGACGACTACGCCGAAGCCATCGAATACACCATGAACATCGTCGGCGAAGACGCCATCGGCATCGGCACCGACTTCACCCAGGGCCACGGCCAGGACTTCTTCGAATACCTGACCCACGACAAGGGCTACGCCCGCCGCCTGACCAGCTTCGGCAAGATCATCAACCCGCTGGGCATCCGCACCGTGGGCGAATTCCCCAACCTCACCGAAACCCTGCTCAAGCGCGGCCACAGCGAACGCGTGGTGCGCAAGATCATGGGCGAGAACTGGGTCAACGTCCTCAAGGACGTCTGGGGCGAATGAATACCTCTGGAGCCTACTGCGCCCGCCGATAGCTGCGTCAGGTCCTCGCGAAAAGCTCGCCGTACCTCGGTACTGTCTCGCCTTTCACTCCGGTCCTTCCTTGCTCTCGACGTGCTCGCTACGGCTCCAAAGGCATTCACACAACTGTCTATCTACGAGCAAAGCGGTTCTGCGTTGCTTTCTCGAATCATGTTTATCGGAGATCACTCATCATGGCCAAGATCGCCCCGCAACTGCCCATCGAAGTCGATAGCGAAACCGGCGTCTGGACTTCCGATGCCCTGCCGATGCTGTACGTGCCACGCCACTTTTTCGTCAACAACCACATGGGTATCGAGGAAGTGCTGGGCGCCGACGCCTATGCCGAGATCCTCTACAAGGCTGGCTACAAATCCGCCTGGCACTGGTGCGAGAAAGAAGCCGAATGCCATGGCCTGGAAGGCGTCGCGGTGTTCGAGCACTACATGAAGCGTCTGTCGCAGCGCGGCTGGGGGCTGTTCAAGATCCAGGACATCGATCTGGATAAAGGCACCTGCAGCGTCAAGCTGGAACACTCCTGCTTCGTCTACGTGTACGGCAAGGTCGGGCGCAAGGTCGACTACATGTTCACCGGCTGGTTCGCCGGGGCCATGGACCAGATTCTCGCCGCCCGCGGCAGCAGCATTCGTACCGTCGCCGAGCAAGTCTACGGCGGCTCCGAAGAAGGTCACGAAGATGGCCTCTTCACCGTGAAACCGTTGTAAGTCGAGGAAGACGCCGCCATGGCTTTCGAAGCGATGTTCCAGCCGATCCAGATCGGCAAGCTGACGATCCGCAACCGCGTGCTCAGCACCGCGCACGCCGAGGTCTACGCCACCGATGGCGGCATGACCACCGATCGTTACGTCAAATACTACGAAGAGAAAGCAAAAGGCGGGATAGGCCTGGCCATCTGCGGCGGCTCCTCCAGCGTGGCCATCGACAGCCCTCAGGGCTGGTGGAAATCGGTGAACCTGGCCACCGACAAGATCATTCCGCACTTCCAGAACCTGGCCGATGCCATGCACAAACATGGCGCCAAGATCATGATCCAGATCACCCACATGGGCCGTCGCTCGCGCTGGGACGGCGAGCACTGGCCGACGCTGATGTCGCCTTCGGGCATTCGCGAGCCGGTGCACCGCGCCACCTGCAAGACCATCGAGCCCGAAGAGATCTGGCGCGTGATCGGCAACTACGCCAGCGCTGCGGCGCGGGCCAAGGCCGGTGGCCTGGACGGCGTGGAACTGTCGGCGGTGCACCAGCACATGATCGACCAGTTCTGGAGCCCACGGGTCAACAAGCGTACCGACGAGTGGGGCGGCAGCTTCGAAAACCGCATGCGCTTCGGCATCGAGGTGATCAAGGCCGTGCGCAAGGAAGTCGGCGACGACTTCTGCGTGGGCCTGCGCATCTGCGGCGACGAGTTCCATCCCGACGGCCTCAGCCACGAGGACATGAAGGAAATCGCCAAGTACTACAGCGACACCGGCATGCTCGATTTCCTCGGCGTGGTGGGCTCGGGTTGCGACACCCACAACACGCTGGCCAACGTCATCCCCAACATGAGCTATCCACCGGAGCCGTTCCTGCACCTGGCGGCGGGTATCAAGGAAGTGGTGAACATCCCGGTGCTGCACGCGCAGAACATCAAGGATCCCAACCAGGCCACGCGCATTCTGGAAGGCGGCTACGTGGACATGGTCGGCATGACCCGCGCGCACATCGCCGACCCGCACCTGATCGCCAAGATCAAGATGGGCCAGGTCGATCAGATCAAGCAATGCGTGGGTGCCAACTACTGCATCGACCGGCAGTATCAGGGCCTGGACGTGTTGTGCATCCAGAACGCCGCCACGTCGCGGGAATACATGGGCGTGCCGCACATCATCGAAAAATCCACCGGCGTGAAGCGCAAGGTGGTGGTGGTCGGTGCCGGCCCGGCCGGTATGGAAGCGGCGCGCGTGTCGGCCGAACGCGGCCACGACGTGACCCTGTTCGAGAAGAAGGAATTCATCGGCGGCCAGATCACCACGGCGTCCAAGGCGCCGCAGCGTGACCAGATCGCTGGCATCACCCGCTGGTTCCAGTTGGAGCTGGCACGCTTGAAAGTCGATCTGCGCCTGGGCACTGCCGCCGATGCCGACACCCTCATGGACCTGCGCCCGGACATCGTCGTGCTGGCCGTGGGCGGTCATCCGTTTCTCGAGCAGGGCGAGCACTGGGGCGCCGCCGAGGGTCTGGTGGTCAGCAGCTGGGACGTGCTCGATGGCAAGGTCGCGCCGGGCAAGAACGTCCTGGTGTACGACACCATCTGCGAGTTCACCGGGATGTCGGTGGCCGACTTCCTGGCCGACAAGGGCAGCCAGGTCGAGATCGTCACCGACGACATCAAGCCGGGCGTGGCGATCGGCGGTACGTCGTTCCCGACCTACTACCGCAGCATGTACCCCAAGGAAGTGATCATGACCGGCGACCTCATGCTGGAAAAGGTCTACCGCGAGGGCGACAAGCTGGTGGCGGTGCTGGAGAACGAATACACCGGCGCCAAGGAAGAACGGGTGGTCGATCAGGTGGTGGTGGAGAACGGCGTGCGGCCCGACGAGAAGCTCTACTACGAACTCAAGCAGGGTTCGCGCAACAAGGGCCAGATGGACATCGACGCCCTGTTCGCGATCCAGCCGCAGCCGTCGTTGAGTACCACGGGCGACGACTATCTGCTGTTTCGCATCGGCGACTGCGTGGCCCAGCGCAACACCCACGCCGCGATCTACGACGCGCTGCGCCTGTGCAAGGATTTTTGACGCCGTCCCGGTGCACTGTGATCTCTGTGGGAGCGGGCTCTGCCCGCGAATTGGACCCCCGCGGTGCCTCTTTCGCGGGCAGAGCCCGCTCCCACAGAGCCCGCTCCGACAGAGTCCGCGTCGGCTTCCCGTTATTGGGACCTCTTGGTCCGCAGGGGCTTCACCATGCTGAATACACTGCTTCCCATCCTGCTGTTCGCCGCCCTGGCCCTGGCTGTCCTGGGCGCGGTGCGGCGAATCAATATGTGGCGCCGCGGCCGGCCTTCACAGGTCGATCTGCTGGGCGGCCTACTGGCCATGCCCAAGCGCTACATGGTCGACCTGCACCATGTGGTCGCCCGCGACAAATACATCGCCAATACCCACGTGGCCACGGCCGGTGGCGCGGTGTTGGCGGCGGTGCTGGCGGTGGTGGTGCACGGCTTCGGCCTGCACAACCGTATTCTTGGCTACGCGCTGCTGTTGGCCACGGCGATGATGTTCGTCGGGGCCTGCTTCGTCTACGCCCGCCGCCTCAACCCGCCCGCGCGCTTGTCCAAGGGCCCGTGGATGCGCCTGCCGAAAAGCCTGCTGATGTTCTCGGCGACCTTCTTCATCGCCACCTTGCCGGTGGCCGGTATCCTGCCGATGAACTTCGGCGGCTGGGTGCTGGCCGTGGTACTGGGCATCGGCGTGGCCTGGGGCGTATCCGAGTTGTTTCTCGGGCTGACCTGGGGTGGCCCGATGAAGCACGCCTTCGCCGGCGCCCTGCACCTGGCCTGGCACCGCCGCGCCGACCGCTTCGGCGGCGGTCGCTCGACCGGCCTGAAGCCGCTGGACCTGAATGACCCCACGGCACCGCTGGGTGTGGAAAAGCCCAAGGACTTCACCTGGAACCAGTTGCTGGGCTTCGATGCCTGCGTGCAGTGCGGTAAGTGCGAGGCCGCCTGCCCGGCGTTCGCCGCTGGCCAGCCGCTGAACCCCAAGAAGCTCATTCAGGACATGGTCGTGGGCCTGGCCGGTGGCACCGATGCCAGGTTCGCCGGCAGCCCGTACCCTGGCAAGGCCATCGGCGAGCACGGCGGCAATCCCCATCAGCCGATCGTCAACGGGCTGGTCGATGCCGACACGCTGTGGTCGTGCACCACCTGCCGCGCCTGTGTGGAAGAGTGCCCGATGATGATCGAGCACGTCGACGCCATCGTCGACATGCGCCGCCACCTGACTCTGGAAAAAGGCGCCACCCCCAACAAGGGCGCCGAAGTGCTGGATAACCTGATCGCCACCGACAACCCCGGCGGCTTCAACCCCGGTGGCCGCATGAACTGGGCCGCGGACCTGAATCTGCAGCTGTTCGGCGACAAGAAAAACGCCGATGTGCTGTTCTGGGTTGGCGACGGCGCTTTCGACATGCGCAACCAGCGCACCCTGCGCGCCTTCGTCAAGGTGCTGAAAGCCGCCAAGGTCGATTTCGCCGTGCTGGGTCTCGAAGAACGCGACAGCGGCGACGTGGCCCGGCGACTGGGCGACGAGGCGACCTTCCAGCTGCTGGCCAAGCGCAATATCGGCACCTTGGGCAAGTACAGCTTCAAGCGCATCGTCACCTGCGATCCGCACAGCTTTCATGTCTTGAAGAACGAATACGGTGCCCTGGGCGGTCACTACGAAGTGCTGCACCACAGCACCTTCATGGCTGAACTGGTCACTGCGGGCAAGCTCAAGCTCGGCCAGCACAAGGGGGGCAGCGTCACCTACCACGACCCGTGCTACCTGGGCCGCTACAACGGCGAGTACCAGGCGCCGCGCGACGTGCTCAAGGCCTTGGGCATCGAGGTCAGGGAAATGCAGCGCTCGGGCTTCCGTTCCCGTTGCTGCGGTGGCGGCGGCGGCGCGCCGATCACCGACATTCCCGGCAAGCAGCGGATCCCCGATATGCGTATGGAAGACATTCGCGAGACTCAGGCCGAACTGGTCGCCGTCGGCTGCCCGCAATGCACGGCCATGCTCGAAGGCGTGGTCGAACCGCGGCCCTTGATCAAGGACATCGCCGAACTGGTGGCCGAGGCATTGCAGGAAGAGCCTGTCGCGCCCGCCAAGCCGGTTCCGGCCAAACGTGAAGTCGCCGCGGAGGTGAACTGATGAGCGACATTATTCGCCGCGATCCGCGGGCCGAGTGGATCGCCCGCAACCGGCTGCACCCGTTGCACAGTGCCATGCAGCCACAGGCCAGTGCGTGGATGGGACCCAACGGGGTGATGCGCAAGAACCCCCATGGCATCGGCTTCATCGGCCCCAACGGCGTCAAGCGAATCGATCGCAGCGGTGCTCAACAGGGCGGTGGCAGCAAGCGTTCGGCGGCGACGACCGTGCAACTGCCGCTGCATCAAGTAGCGGCGCCAGCGTTCTATGTTGCAGTGGTACCGGACATGGTCGGCGGCCGCCTGAGCAGTCACGATCGCGATCTGCTGGGCCTGGCGCATCGACTGGCCGCAGAGGGCGGTGCGGTACTGGCCATCGTCTTCGGCGAGCACAAGGAAACCGCCTTCGACACAGCCGGCGTGGATCGCTTGCTGGTACTCGATGGCAACGAATTCGAAGGCTATGCGCCCGAGCAGCGCATTCAGGGCCTGCAGGCTGTGGATACCCAGTTCGCCCCGCGGCACTGGCTGCTGCCGGACAGCCGCAGTGGTGGCGGTGAACTGGGTCGGCGCTTTGCCGCTCGTCTGGGTGAGCGCCCCGCGACACGGGTATGGCAGGTCAAGGACGGTCAGTGCGTCAGCCGTGCCGGTGCTGGCCAGCAGGACATTGCCCGGCCGCTGCCGCGCTTGATGCTGGCGGCCGCCGAGTGCGCCGAACCGGTGGATGAAACCCGTCACGAAGTGCTGCCGGTGGCGTTGTCCACCGCCGTGGCGCGCAGCCTGCCGCGCATCGAGGACCTGGGTGCCGTGGCGGTCGACCCTGCGGCCATCCCGATGGCCGAATCCGAATTCATCTTCTCCGGCGGCAACGGGGTGAAGGATTGGGAATTGTTCCACCGCACCGCCCAGGCGCTGGGGGCGACCGAAGGGGCTTCGCGGGTAGCGGTGGACGACGGCTTCATGCTTCGCGATCGGCAGGTGGGCGCCAGTGGTACCTGGGTGACCGCACGGGTCTATGTGGCCGTGGGTATCTCCGGTGCGATCCAGCATTTGCAGGGCATCGGCGGCTGCGACAAGGTCATTGCCATCAACCTGGATCCCGGCTGCGACATGATCAAGCGCGCGGACCTGTCGGTGATCGGCGACAGCCAGGCGATCATGCTGGCCTTGATCGACGCCATCCAGGCCTACCGCAACCCGGCCAAACGCGACGCTGCCTGAGGCACGACTCGATGAGAGAGACTCAACCATGAACACCAAGGTCATCAGTCTGGTTTCCATCGGCGCCCACCCGACCTCCGGCCGGCCTCGGCGCGCCGACCAGGACTCGCGCGCCGTGGAGCTGGGCCTGCAATTGGCGGGCGACGACTTGCAGGTGCTGCATGCCGGTGACGTCGCCGAGCCGGCCCTGCGCGCTTATCTGGGCATGGGCCTGCAACAGTTGCACGTGCTAGAGCAGCCGCAGGGCGCCGATGCGCTGCCGGTACTGTGCGACTACCTGCAAGGCGCCGGCGCCCAGCTGGTGCTGACCGGGACCCAGGCCGAAACCGGCGAAGGTTCGGGCATGTTGCCGTTTCTGTTGGCCGAAAAGCTCGGCTGGCCACTGATCGTGGGTTTGGCGGAGGTGGAGTCCATCGACGACGGGGTAGCGCAGGTGTTGCAAGCTTTGCCCCGTGGTCAGCGACGTCGGTTGAGCGTGCGCCTGCCCTTGCTGGCCACAGTCGACAACGCGGCGCCCAAACCCCGGCAAAGCGCCTATGGCCCCGCTCAACGGGGTAGGCTGGCGGTCGATGAGGTGGAAGTGATCAACGACGAGTTGTTCGACAGCGCCGAATTGCAACCGGCCAAGCCCCGGCCCAAACGGCTCAAGGTGATCAAGGCCAAAAGCGGCGCCGACCGCATGAAAGCCGCCACGGCCAAGGCCAGCGGCGGCGGGGGGCAGGTGCTCAAAGGCCTGAGCGCCGAAGAGGGCGCGCAGGCGGTGCTCAAGGCGTTGATCGAGGAAGGTGTGGTGCGTTGATCGTATCGCGCGTTGCTGCAGTGCCAACGCGCTGACCCCGGACGCGGTCTTCCAGTTACACCGCATGCACCGCCGACGCGGCTCGCGCCGCTGCTACAGAAACACTGCGATCCCTATAGCAGCGGCGCAAGCCGCGTCCGGCCTCAACGCGGTCCTCCAGATGCACCGCATGCACCGTCGACGCGGCTCGCGCCGCTGCTACAGAAACACCGCGATCCCCTGTAGCAGCGGTGCAAGCCGCGTCCGGCCTCAACGCGGTGAACCAGGTACACCGCATGCACCGCCGACGCGGCTCGCGCCGCTGCTACAGA
>NZ_DJUS01000048.1:17274-17528 GCF_002438365.1 Pseudomonas sp. UBA6276 | reverse complement strand
CTGCTCTTCGGCGGCCGTGGCGATCTGGTTGTTCTGGTCGCGTATCGAATCGACCGACGTGCGTATCTTGTCGAAGCTGTCCCGCGCCGACTGGATGCATTCGACGCTGTCCTGGGACACCTGCAGGCTGCCCTGCATCTGCTGGGTGATCACCTCGGTGCGGCGGGCAAGGTTGCCTAGCAGCCCATCGATCTCGCCGGTCGAGTCGGCCGTACGCCGAGCCAGCGCCCGTACCTCATCGGCGACCACCGCAA
>NZ_DJUS01000048.1:10993-17203 GCF_002438365.1 Pseudomonas sp. UBA6276 | reverse complement strand
GGTTGGTCTGCTCGGCGATCGAACGAATGGTGTCCAGAATGCTATTGATGTTCTTGCTGTCCTGCTGCAGCAGCTGCATGGTTTCGGTCGATTGCTGCAGCTCGGAACTCAGCCTGAGCACGCTGGTGGTCGCCTCGCCAATGCGCTGCTGGCCGTCGTGGACTTGCTGATAACCGTTGTCCGCACTGGTGGCCGCCTGCCCGCAGGAACGGGCCACTTCGTTGGCGGTGGCGACCATTTCGTTGAACGCGGTGCTGACCAGTTCCACCGCTTCGCGCTGGCGACCGGCGACTTCGTCCATGTTGCGAGCCACCTCCTGGGTATCGGCGGCGGCCACCTGCAGATCGGAAGACGCGGTACCGATGCGTTGCACCAATTGAGCGATCATCCCCACGAACTGGTTGAACCAGCCCGCCAGCGCCGCCGTTTCATCCTTGCCCTGGACCTTGAGCTGACGCGTCAGGTCGCCTTCGCCCTCGGCGATCTCCTGCAGACCGTTGGCGACGCCACGGATCGGACGCACGATGACACCGGCGAAGCTGGCGCCAACCAAGGCGAACACGACGGCCAGCACTGCCGCGATGGCCGCGATCAGCCAGGTCAGGTTCGAAGCCTGGGCCATCACTTCTTCGCGCTCGATCAGGCCGATGAACCGCCAGCCCAGCCCGGCCGAGCTGACGATGTTGGCCATGTAGACCTTGCCGTCGATCTCGATCTGAGTCGAGCCATCGCCATGCCTGGCCAACTCGGTGTAGTTGCCGCCCAGGTCGGCAAGCGGTTTGAAGTTGTGTTTGGCATCGCTGGCATCCACCAGCACGTTGCCATTGGCTTCGATCAGCATCAGATAGCCGCTGTTGCCCAGCTTGATGTTCTTCACCAGTTCGGTCATCTGCTTGAGCGACACATCCAGGCCGACCACGCCGACCACCTGGCCTGCGGCGTCGGTGACACTGCGCACCGTGCCGATCAACGACACATCGTCCGGTGCCCAATAGTAGGCGTCGGTGCGCACCGTGGTTCCCGGAGCGGCCATCGCAGCCTTGTACCAGGGTCGCTGGCGCGGGTCGTAATTGGCGATCTTGGGGTCATCGGGCCAGCTGGCGTAACCACCGTCGCTCAAGCCCAGCGACAGGTAAGCCGTGCTCGGATGGGTCTTGGCGAAGCCATCGAAGATGTCCAGCAGGCGCCGATTGCTCTCGGTCAGAGGCACCTGCGCTGCGTCCGCGCCCGTGTAGTTCTTCAGATCCCTGGCAGCGACGATACGAGGGTCCTTGGCGATGTACTCGACGTTCTGGCTGATGCCGTCGAAGAACTGTTTGATGCCATTGTCGATCTGCCGGATCTCACGGCCGCTGCTGTCGACGAAGTCGGCCCTGGCCGCTTCGCGCAGGTTGAAGACGACGAGCACGGCCACCACGATGACCGGGAGGCAGGCGATGACCGCAAAGCCCCAGGTGAGTTTTTGCTTGATGTTCATGGACTATTCCGCTGGTGTTGTAAGTGTTGGTCGGCAGAAAAAGACAAGACGTGCAGCGTGAGCTCTAGGAATATTCTTTTGAGTGTTTTCTAACTATCGGCGACGAACGGCAAATCTGAATGAGGCCCATCGGCGACCGGACAGACGGAGGGGTGGAGTATCGAAAAGAGTGAGGGACGAGCGTTGTTCGGCGGTACTTTCCCAACCATTCAGAGTCTACAGAGCGACCTTCCTCACAGAGCCTTCGCGCATGCCCACCTTACCTCGCCTTCCTCTGCTCGCCGCTGCGCTGGCAGCGGTCATGCAACCCTGCCTGGCTGCGCCGCGCAGCGTGCCTTCCATCGAAACCGAAGATGCCGCATTGGGCAGTGTCGAGATCGGCGAGGCCTCCGGTCGCTTTCACCCGCAGTTGAGCATCGATGCCCGCAATGGTGATTTCGCGCGAGGCAACTACGACGATGACGCCGCCAGCCTCGATCGGATTCCGTTGCATGCCCAGGCCGGCTTCGCCCTGGACCTGCACCAGGCCGCCGACGGCAGCGCCGATGCCTGGCTGGTGTTCAGCACCAGCAACGGTTTCCACAGCGCGTCGAGCGACGAAACAGTGAGCCCGCGCCGCTGGTACGAGAGCAACAACCTGCTCGGTCTGGTGGTTTCGCCCAGCGAGGGGTTGCGACTGGGCTTCGTCTATACCGTCAAGACCAGCCCGAACGACGTCGCCCCCACCACCCAGGAGGCAAGTTTCACCCTGGCCTACGAGGCTGACTCCGGGTTTGGCGCGTGGCGACCGGGACTGGCCATCACCAGCCGCACTCAGGGTGACAGCGGCCTCTACACCCAAGGCACGCTGGAGCCCGGCATGGATTTGAGCGATGCAGGCCTGCGCTTGAGTTTCCCGAGTGCCCTCGGAGTCGGCTGGAACGGTTTCTACGGTCCCGATTCAGGCGATCGCCTGTATGCCCGTACCGGACTGGCGCTCGAGCAACCCTTCCAGTGGAGCGAAACCCGCTGGAGCGCCCGGGCCGAGGCCTTGGCCATCTATCGCGATGGTGCCTTGCGAGAACTCAGTGGCCCAGATGGAGAGACCGACAGCGTCGTGCCTCAGGTGACCCTGAGTCTGTCCATGGCGTATTGAAAGAGAAGGGCGGGCGTGCCGTAGGCGACGCCCGTTCCAGCAAGGCTCAGGGCAGTGGGTTGCCGCCGGTGACACCGAACACTTCGCCGGTGATATAACTCGATTCCTGAGTGGCCAGCAGCACGTAGATCGGCGCGCACTCGGCTGGCTGCCCTGGACGACCCATGGGTGTTTCCGAACCGAACTTGGGGATCTTCTCCTGGGGTTGGCCACCGCTGGGCTGCAGAGGTGTCCAGAACGGCCCCGGTGCCACGGCATTGACCCGGATGCCCTTGCCGATGACCTGCTTGGCCAGGGCTTTGGTGAACGCCACGATCGACGATTTGGTGGGCGCGTAGTCGAGCAACGTTTCCGACGGCTGATAGGCCTGGATCGACGCCGTATTGATGATGGTTGCACCCGCTGGCAGGTGCGGCAGCGCCGCCTTGCACAGCCAGAACATCGCGTAAACGTTGGTCTTGAACGTCGCGTCGAACTGCTCGGTGGTGAGTTCGGCGATGTCCTTCTGGGCCGTCTGCTTGCCGGCCACGTTGACCAGCACGTCGAGTCCGCCGAGCGCCTTGACCGCCTGCTCGACCAGAGAATTGCAGAACGCTTCATCCTTCAAGTCGCCTGGCACGGCAATCGCCTTGCGCCCTTCGGCCTCGATCAACGCCACCACTTCCCGGGCATCAGCTTCTTCCTCGGGCAGATAGTTGAGGACGATGTCGGCACCCTCGCGAGCATAGGCGATGGCTGCTGCACGGCCAATGCCAGAGTCAGCCCCGGTAATCAGCGCCTTGCGCCCGACCATCCGGCCAAACCCCTTGTAACTGGTTTCCCCATGATCCGCCGCCGGCTGCATTTTATGCACGGTCCCGGGCGCCGTTTGCGGCTGCTTGGGAAATTCGGGGGTCGGGTATTGGGTGAGCGGGTTCTGCATGCTGTACTGGTTTTCGGTAGTCATAAGGCAGTGTCCTCTAAGATTGCTCGGGGCTGTACGGTGCTGCACAGCATCGGGTAGTCCTGAAAATGGAGGGCGCGTGGAAAGTCATCGTTCAGTTTTTCTGGATGAAACAAAAGTGAGGGTGTGCGCAACCCTGTGGGAGCGGGGCGGGCGGCGAGCCCTCTGCCTGCGAGGCCCTCGGCCCCGTCACCTGTACAGCAAAATACCGGCTCGACAGGCGAGCTCTACCAAGACACACCTTGATTCAGAATCCTGCCTTAGGCAAAAAATGGTAGCGGTATGATCTGGCGCACCCCCATCTTTTGCAGAGGTTTCCATGCCGTCCAGACTGATTGCTTACCCGGCCGTGGTCGCGTTGACTTTGATTCTTGCCGGCTGTGACGCGGCCGAGAATGCCGCGAACAAAGTCATCGAAACGTCCAAGACACAACTGGTCGAAGCTGCGCGCGACACCTTCAGCGAGTCCGCCAAGCAGATCAACGAGACGATCGACAAGGCACAGCAAAGCGCCAAGCCGTGGATGACGGACGGTGACAAGGAAGCCGAGACCCAGCATTCGGCTGCGGAGCGGGAGGAGAAGGCGAAGTCGGAGGGGTGAGCCTGGTTCGTTTCCACAGAGGCACTGGCATCCCGTAGGAGCGGTCATCGGCCGCGAAGGGCGCACTGCGTAGTGCCTAGTACACCGCATCGCCTGGTTCGCGGCCACGGACCGCTCCTACGGGGGGGCTTTCAATGCGGACCAGTCACCGCTACCAACCCACTGCGCAGGTCCGCGCCGCTGGGCTTCTGGTACACGCTCAACCCGAACTCCGGCAGCACGGCCAGCAGGTAGTCGAAGATATCCCCCTGAATCCGCTCGTACTCGGCCCAGGCCGTGGTGCGAGTGAAGCAGTAGATTTCCAGGGGTACGCCTTCGGCGGTGGCTTCCATCTGCCGGACCATGCAGGTCATGTTCGGCTGGATGTCGGGGTGGGCGTTGAGGTACGCCAGGGCGTAGGCGCGGAAGGTGCCCAGGTTGGTCATGCGGCGTTGGTTGGCCGACAGCTCCGCCACTTCGCCCTGGGCTGCGTTCCAGGCCTTGAGTTCGGCCTGCTTGCTGCTGACGTAGCCGCTGAGCAGATGCACCTGGGTCAGGCGTAGCTGTTCCTGTTCGTCGAGGAAACGCACGCCGCTGGCATCGATGTTCAGGGCGCGCTTGATGCGCCGGCCGCCGGACTGCTGCATGCCGCGCCAGTTCTTGAACGACTCGCTCATCAGGCGCCAGGTGGGGATGGAGACGATGGTCTTGTCGAAGTTCTGGATCTTCACCGTGTGCAGGGTGATGTCGACGACATCGCCGTCGGCGCCCACCTGGGGCATTTCGATCCAGTCGCCGACGCGCAGCATGTCGTTGCTGGTCAATTGCACGCTGGCCACGAACGACAGCAGGGTGTCCTTGTAGACCAGCAGGATGACCGCCGACATGGCGCCCAGGCCGGACAGCAGCAGTAACGGCGAGCGGTCGATCAAGGTGGCTACGATGATAATCGCGCCGAAGATGTACAGGATCATCTTCGCCAGTTGGACGTAGCCCTTGATCGAGCGGGTGCGGGCGTGTTCGGTGCGGGCGTAGATGTCGAGCAGGGCATTGAGCAGGGCGCCCAGCGCCAGCACCATGAACAGGATGGTGAAGCCCAGCGCGATGTTGCCGATGACGTGTTTGCTGTTGTCACTCAGCACCGGGATCAGGCCGAGGCTGAACTGCACCACCAGCGACGGCGTCATTTGCGCCAGGCGGTGGAAGACCTTGTTGTGCAGGAAGTCGGTGAGCCAGTGCAGCGAAGGTCGGCGGCTGAGCAGCTTGACCGCGTGCAGGGTGAGAAAGCGTGCCAGGCGGCCCAGGGTGAAGGCGGCGATCAGCAGCAGGAACAGCGACACACCGGCCTGCAGGATCGGCTGGTCGTCGAGGCCTGTGATGAAGGTGACGGTTTGTTGCCAGAGCGATTCGATATTCATGGGTGGGCGTGCAGCTCCCGAGTTGAAAAGGGGGCGGCGATTAAAGCCCATTGCGCAGGGCAATCGCCACGCCTGGAAAGATTTGCACGCAATTTACCGAGTTACGGGTAAAGAAATTCGGCTAATCGTCCGCAAACCGGTACCCTATGCAGTCGAATTTATGTACTCCGTCGAGGTAACACCCGTGTTTTCCCAATTCGCCCTGCATGAACGCCTGCTCAAAGCCGTCGCCGAGCTGAAATTTGTCGAGCCGACGCCGGTGCAGGTAGCGGCCATTCCTTTGGCCTTGCAAGGGCGCGACCTGCGGGTGACGGCGCAAACCGGCAGTGGCAAGACCGCGGCATTCGTGCTGCCGATCCTCAACCGCTTGATGGGGCCGGCCAAGGTCCGCGTCGATATCCGTGCCGTGATCCTGTTGCCGACCCGCGAGCTGGCGCAGCAGACCTTGAAGGAAGTGGAGCGCTTCAGCCAGTTCACCTTCATCAAGGCCGGCCTGATCACCGGTGGTGAAGACTTCAAGGTGCAGGCCGCCATGCTGCGCAAGGTGCCGGACATCCTCATCGGTACGCCGGGCCGTCTGCTGGAGCAGTTGAACGCTGGCAACCTGGACCTCAAGAACGTCGAGGTGCTGGTGCTCGATGAAGCCGACCGCATGCT
>NZ_DJUS01000048.1:10733-10956 GCF_002438365.1 Pseudomonas sp. UBA6276 | reverse complement strand
CAGACCCTGCTGTTCTCGGCGACCACCGGCGGCGCCGGTCTGCGCGAGATGATCGGCAAGGTGCTCAAGGACCCCGAGCACCTGCTGATCAACAACGTCAGCCAGCTGGCCGAGGGCACTCGCCAGCAGATCGTCACGGCCGACCACAACGTCCACAAGGAGCAGATCCTCAACTGGCTGCTGGCCAACGAGACGTACCAGAAGGCGATCATCTTCACCAACA
>NZ_DJUS01000048.1:0-10664 GCF_002438365.1 Pseudomonas sp. UBA6276 | reverse complement strand
GGCCATCGACCGCCTCAAGCAGGGTGGTGTGAAGATCCTCGTGGCCACCGATGTGGCCGCCCGTGGTCTGGACGTCGACGGTCTGGATCTGGTGGTCAACTTCGACATGCCACGCAGTGGCGATGACTACGTGCACCGCATCGGCCGCACCGGCCGTGCCGGCAACGAAGGCCTGGCGATTTCACTGATCTGCCACGGTGACTGGAACCTGATGTCCAGCATCGAGCGCTACCTCAAGCAGACCTTCGAGCGTCGCGTGATCAAGGAAGTGAAAGGCACCTACGGCGGACCGAAGAAGGTCAAGGCGTCGGGCAAGGCAGTCGGCGTGAAGAAGAAAAAGACCGACAAGGACAAGAAGGGCGACAAGAAAAGCGTCGCCAAGGGCCCGACCAAGCGCAAGAGCGTCAACCGTCCCAAGGCCGACACCCCAGCCCTGGTGAGCCAGGACGGCCTGGCGCCGCTCAAGCGCCGCAAGCCTGCCGTCAGCGAGTAACCTGCGTAGGGCAGGTCTGCTTCCCTCCGGAGGCCAGACCTGCCAAAACACCCCGCAAAGCCGTCTTCCCGCAACTCCCCCGCACCCACCCGGTCCCATGCCTGGCAAGCCCTTTCACTCATGTGTTGGAGGTTCTTCCGGATGACCACTTACAACTGGCAATTGATCGAGCGTCTGTTGCACGAAGTGCAGAACGGCGCCCATCAGGATTTCACCTCAGATATCTACGCTCAGGACCACGCCGAGGCGACCACCGCGCAGGGTGATACGTCGGCCGCTGTCGATCAGCTGGCGACTCAAGCGAGCGATTATCAAGCGCTGTTGCTGGAGCGGGGCTTCATCGAGCAGCGTCCGGACAGCGAGGGCGGCACGGGGCGCAATTTCCAGCTGACCTTGCGCGGGTCCAGCCTGTTGAGCCTGATAGATAGCAGTATTCCGGATAATGACCACGGGCTCGAAGTGCTCGATGATCAGGATGATGCGCTGGACCCGGCGACTTTTGATGAAGTGGCCAGTAAGCCGCAGATTGTTTGAGTTGGGGCGGATAATTCGGTAGGGCGGTCTGCCTGAAACTTCGCGGCGCCTGCTTCGCGGGCAGAGGGCTCGCCGCCCGCCCCGCTCCCACAGGGTGTTTTGCCTGACAGATCGCGGGGTCTGCTTCGCGGGCAGAGCCCGCTCCCACATGAATCCGTGCCGGAGCGGTTATCTTTCGGAATGCTCGGTACCATTGAAAGCCTTGGGTTGTATGGCTTGATACACTGGTGTTTTCCTTGCGGGAGAGCACTGTGATGCCGAGGTCGTTTGTCCCATGAGCGCGGAACGTCGTCAGACCGATGGCTTCGCCCTCAAGGTCATGCTGGGGCTTTGCCTGATCTGGGGGATCCAGCAGGTCACCATCAAATGGGCCGCTGTCGATATCGCCCCGGTGATGCAGGCGGCCATGCGCTCGGGCATTTCCGCCGTGCTGGTGGCGATGCTGCTCTGTTGGCGGGGTGGTTGGGGGCACGTGCCATACACTTGGCGTGCCGGGCTGGTCGCCGGCTCGCTGTTCGGTCTGGAGTTCCTGTTCATCGCCGAAGGATTGAAGTTGACTTCGGCGGCGCACATGTCGGTCTTTCTTTACACCGCGCCGGTCTTTACCGCACTCGGCCTGCATGCGCTGCTGCCAGGGGAGCGACTGCGGCCTTTGCAATGGCTAGGCATTGCCCTGGCGTTCAGCGGTATCGCCTTTGCTTTCGCGGGAGGCATCTCCTGGGAGCATCTGGATCGACGCATGCTGCTGGGGGACGCCATGGGCTTGATGGCGGGGCTCTGCTGGGGTGCGACCACGGTGGTGGTACGCACCTCACGGCTGTCCGAAGCGCCCGTTGCCCTGACCTTGTTCTATCAGCTGATCGTGTGCGTGGCAGGGCTGTTGATCATTGCCCTCGCCACGGGCCAACTCAGCCATGTCACCTTCACGCCCATTGGCACCGCCAGCGTGTTGTTCCAGGGTTTTGTGGTCTCTTTTGCCAGCTTCCTGATCTGGTTCTGGCTGCTGCGCCGCTACCTGGCGTCCAACCTTGCGGTGTTCTCGTTCATGACGCCCTTGTTCGGCGTGACCTTCGGTGTGGTATTGCTGGGCGAGCCGTTGAGCATGAACTTCATTCTGGGAGCGGTTTGCGTGCTGTTGGGCATCACCTTGGTCAGCGCCGAGCAGTGGGTGCGCCGACGGTTACGAATCTGGATAACGTAATGAATTACTCGGCGGGTCGATGATCAATTAATAGGACTGCGACTTTTCGACACAAGTGCGTGCATGCATCCTACGTCGCTTAGCGCTATGATCGAACAGAAGCGACGGACTATGACCGTCGTTAGGGTTTTTCCCTGAAGGGGGGCGATATGAACGGTAACTTGTACAACTGGCTCCATGATCTGGCTGTCGCATTGGGGCTGGTGCCACCGCCGCCGCAGCCTGTGCCGATCCCGGCCGATAACCACCGACCACGGCAGCGTCCACGGCGCTGAGCCTTTTCGGCCCGCCCCGCGCCATGCAAAACGCCCCTTACGGGGCGTTTTTCGTTTCGGGCATGGCCGGCGTGGTTCAAGCCGCCTGAGTATTCGCGCGGCTGGCGTCGATCTTGGCCAGGTAGGCGTCTACCCGTGCGATGGCCGCTTCGTCGACGAACAGGCCCAGCTTGCTGCGCCGCCACAGGACGTCGTCGCTGCGTGTGGCCCATTCCTGCTCGTACAGATAATCCACTTCGCGGCTGTACAGCCCTGCGCCCAGTTCCTCGCCCAGATCGGCCAGCGACTGTGCGCCTTCGATCAGGCGCCAGCTGCGGCTGCCGTAGCTGACGGCCCAGCGTTCGGCCAGCCCGCTTGGCAGCCAAGGTGCCTTGGCGCGCATGGCCTGAGCCAGTGCCTGGGGCGTGGTCATGTCTTCGCCGCCAGGCAGGGCACTGGTCGCCGTCCAGCTGCCGCGCATCTGGGTGAAGAATGGCTTGAGCTGCGCCATGGCCGACTCCGCCAGCTTGCGATAGGTGGTCAGCTTGCCGCCGAACACCGACAGGATCGGCGCTTCACCCTGACCGCCGCTGAGCGACAGGGTGTAGTCGCGGGTAATGGCCGATGGATTGTCCGACTCGTCGTTGCACAGCGGGCGAACACCTGAATAAGTGCGCACGATGTCGCTGCGGCTGACCTGCTTCTTGAAGTGGGCGTTGACCACCTTGAGGATGTAGTCGGTTTCGGCGTCGGTGATTTCCACCTTGGACGGATCGCCGGTGTACTCGCGGTCGGTAGTGCCCAGGATGGTGAAGCGGTCCAGGTACGGAATGGTGAAGACAATCCGCTGGTCTTCGTTCTGCAGGATGTGCGCCTGCTCGCCTTCGTACAGACGTGGCACGATCAGGTGGCTGCCCTGGATCAGGCGGATGCCGTACGGGGACTGCAGTTGCAGGTCGTCGCGGATGAACTTCGCCACCCAAGGGCCTGCTGCGTTGACCAGGGCGCGAGCCTTCAACGTGAAGGTGCTCCCGTCTTCGCGCTGCAGATTGACTTGCCATACACCGTCCACACGCTTCGCATCGATGCAGCGGGTGCGGGTGTGGATGTGTGCGCCTTTTTCCCGCGCGGCCATGGCGTTCAATACCACCAGGCGGGCGTCGTCCACCCAGCAATCGGAGTATTCGAAGCCACGGGTAATCTCTGGCTTCAGTGCACTGTCGGCACCGAAACGCAGGCTGCGCGAGCCGGGCAGTTTTTCCCGCTTGCCCAGGTTGTCGTAGAGGAACAGCCCGGCGCGGATCATCCACGCAGGACGCAGATGAGGCCGGTGTGGCAGCACGAAACGCATCGGCTTGACTATGTGCGGGGCCTTGGCCAGCAGCACTTCGCGTTCGGCCAGCGCTTCGCGCACCAAGCGGAATTCATGGTGTTCCAGATAACGCAGGCCACCGTGGATCAGCTTGCTGCTGGCCGACGAGGTGTGGCTGGCAAGGTCGTCCTTCTCGCAGAGAAAGACGGAGAGCCCACGCCCGGCAGCGTCGGCGGCGATCCCCACACCATTGATACCACCACCGATCACGGCGACGTCGTAGATTTCAGCCAACGGTTGGCGGGGCAAGGTCGAATGGGGCATGGCAGCCTCCTGCGTTTATCAAGGAGCGTTCGAATGAGTGCTTTGAATTCGAACATCAATGTTCAATTTCGAAAATACTAGCCCAATACGTAGGGGTTAGCCAGTCGAAGATGATTGAATTTGTTGATCGTCGCAGGCGAAAGCGAAGAAATGTGAACATCAGAGGTGCGCACAACCGAACGCGAGCCTTGCCGGGTGGGGTTCGTAAGCGAACGGGCGGGAGAAGGGCGCGGCTTGCGCCGCTGCCACAGGGTCAGACGATGTCCAGACGAATCTTGTGCTGTTGCAGCAATTGCAGCAGGGCGGGGACGGGGGGCTGGTCGGTGACCAGGCAATCGATCAGGCTGATCGGGCCCAGGCGAACCATGGCATTGCGGCCGAACTTGCTCGAGTCGGCGGCCAGGATGACCTGCCGCGCGTTGGCGATGATCGCCTGACTGACGCGAACTTCTTGATAGTCGAAGTCCAGCAGGCTGCCGTCTTCGTCGATGCCGCTGATGCCGACCAGGGCGAAGTCGACCTTGAACTGGGTGATGAAGTCGATACTGGCCTGACCCACCACGCCGCCGTCGCGACGCACGTTGCCGCCGGCCAGCAGCACATCGAAATCGTCCTTGCCACTGAGGATCGAGGCCACGTGCAGGTTGTTGGTGATGATCTTCAGATGGCTGTGGTTGAGCAGGGCGCGAGCGATGGATTCGGTGGTGGTGCCGATGTTGATGAACAGCGAAGCGTGGTCGGGGATCTGGGCGGCGATGGCTTCGGCGATGCGTTGTTTCTCGTCACGCATCTGGTCGGCACGCATGGCGTAGGCCGTGTTCTCGATGCTCGAGTCGTAGGCGGCGCCACCGTGGTAACGGCGCAGCAGGTTGACCTCGGCCAGTTGGTTGATGTCACGCCGAATGGTCTGCGGTGTCACGACGAACAGCTGGGCCATTTCCTCGATGCTGACATAGCCGCGTTCGCGTACCAGTTCAAGGATCTGCTGTTGGCGGGGAGGCAGGTTCATGGGGCTTCCTTTGGCTGCCATGCAAAAGCATGCATGATGCCGCAGGAAAGGCCCCCATCGCCAGACTTGATTGCAGGGGCCGGCATTGCATCAATCCGCAAGGCACCGGCCGGATTGCCCGGCCGGTGCATGCTCGATCACTGCTCTTCGTGCGGTTCCCAGTCGCGGGTGCGTTCGACGGCCTTTTTCCAACCGGCGTAGAGTTTTTCCTTGCCGGCTTCATCGAGCAGCGGCTCGAAGGTGCGCTCGATCACGGCCTTGCCGCGCAATTCGTCCAGGCTGCCCCAGAAGCCGCATGCCAGGCCTGCGAGGTAGGCGGCGCCCAGAGCCGTGGTCTCGCGCATCTGCGGACGCTCCACCGGCGTGCCGAGGATGTCGGCCTGGAACTGCATGAGGAAGTTGTTGGCCACCGCGCCGCCGTCCACGCGCAGGGCGCTCAGGCGTTCGCCGGAGTCCTGTTGCATGGCGTCGAGTACGTCGCGGGTCTGGTAGGCGATCGATTCCAGTGCGGCGCGAATGATGTGATCCACGCGCACGCCGCGGGTCAGGCCGAAGAGTGCGCCACGGGCATAGGGGTCCCAGTAGGGCGCGCCCAGGCCGGTGAAGGCCGGTACCAGGTACACGCCGTTGGTGTTCTTGACCTTGCTGGCGAAGTATTCGGTGTCGTAGGCGTCGTTGACGATCTTCAGTTCGTCGCGCAGCCACTGCACGGTCGAGCCGCCGTTGAACACGGCGCCTTCCAGGGCGTAGGCCACTTCGCCACGCGGGCCACAGCCGATGGTGGTGAGCATCCCGTGTTGCGAGGTCACGGCCTTCTTGCCGGTGTTCATCAGCAGGAAGCAACCGGTGCCGTAGGTGTTCTTGGCCTGCCCGGGTTCGACGCACATCTGGCCGAACAGGGCGGCCTGCTGGTCGCCGGCGATACCGGCAATGGCGATGCCGCTCTTGGTGTGACCGTAGACTTCCGACGACGACTTGACCTCTGGCAGCATCTCGCGAGGGATGTCCAGGGTCTGCAGCATCTTCTCGTCCCACTCCAGCGTGTGGATGTTGAAGAGCATGGTGCGCGAGGCGTTGGTGTAGTCGGTGACGTGGACCTTGCCGCCGGTGAATTTCCAGATCAGCCAGCTATCGATGGTGCCGAACAGCAGCTCGCCGTTGCGGGCGCGCTCGCGGCTGCCTTCGACGTTGTCCAGAATCCACTTGAGCTTGGTGCCCGAGAAGTACGGATCGACGACCAGGCCGGTGGTCTGCTTGATGTAGTCTTCCATGCCATCGCGCTTGAGCTGCTGGCAGATCTCGGTGCTGCGTCGGCACTGCCAGACCACGGCGTTGTAGATCGGGCGACCGCTGTTCTTGTCCCACACCACGGTGGTTTCACGCTGGTTGGTGATGCCGATGGCTGCAACCTGGGCATGGCTCAACCCGGCCTGGGCCAGGGCTTCGACCATGGTCGCGCTCTGGGTGGCGAAGATTTCCATCGGATCGTGCTCCACCCAGCCTGCCTGCGGGTAGTGCTGGGCGAACTCGCGCTGCGAGGTGCCGACGACGTTGGCGTCGCGGTCGAAAATGATGGCCCGCGAGCTGGTTGTGCCTTGGTCCAGGGCGATGATGTAGTTCTTGTTGTCGGTATCGGTCATGTCGATGGCCTTGCGCAAGTTTGAAATAGATGCGGAATGGAGTAGCTGTGCAGGCTCAGGAGGTCTGGACCTTCGATGCGGCCGCCTTGGCCGACTCGTTGAGCGAGTTGGGCAGGTGGCGGGCGATCAGTACCCGGTAAGCGCCGGCGCCCAGGCAGGCACCTACGATCGGCGCCACGATGGGCACGATGAAATAGGGAATCGTACGGCCACCGGTGAAGGCTATTTCACCCCACCCGGCGATAAAGGTCATCAGCTTGGGACCGAAATCCCTGGCCGGGTTCATGGCGAAGCCGGTCAGTGGGCCCATGGCGCTGCCGATCACCGCGATCAGCAAACCCACCAGCAACGGTGCCATGGCGCCGCGCGGAAGGCCATTGTGCTCGTCGCCCAAGGCCATGATCACTCCCATCAGGATGGCGGTGATGACCATCTCGACCAGGAAAGCCTGACCGATGGACAGCGCCGCGTGCGGATAGGTGGAGAAGATGCTCGCCGTTTCCAGGCTCGCCTGCGTGCCGCGGACGATGCCGTGGGTCTGTTCGTAATCGAAGAACAGGCTGCTGTAGAGGGTGTAGACCAGCGCCGCCGAGCAGAACGCGCCGGCAACCTGAGCCAGGATGTAGAAGGGCAGCTTGCGCTTTTCGAAACCGCCGAACAGGCACAGGGCGATGCTGACGGCCGGGTTCAGATGCGCTCCGGACACGCCAGCCGTCAGGTAGATCGCCATGCTCACGCCGACGCCCCAGATGATGCTGATTTCCCATAGGCCGAGGCTGGCCCCTGCGACCTTGAGCGCCGCGACGCAGCCAGTACCGAAGAAGATAAGCAGTGCGGTTCCGAGAAACTCGGCAATGCACTGACCCGACAGGGTCGGTTGTTGCTGTGCGGTCATTGTGTGTTACCCCAATTGTTTTTTTTGTCTGACGCCGTTTTTGGCGCCTGGAATCTGCCGTCGTGCGATCCCCATCGCGCGCCGGATTACAACCTTTCAGCACATTGTACTATCGTGCCTATCTTCACAAACGAAAAAATATAGACAAGAAACGCCGCTGTCAAAGGTCGAAAGTGAACGAGTTCGTTCAATGGTCGAGAACGGATTCGTCCATTTGCGGCAAAGCCACGGTTGGCGTGGCTTGCCTGCCTGTGTCCTAATGCCGGGCATCGGTTTTATTTGTCTGGAGTCCCTGCATGACACCCGCCCTGGACCTCTTGAAGAAGCATCGCGCCGACCATCGGGTGCATGCCTATGAACACGATCCCAAGGCCGTCTCCTACGGATTGGAAGCGGTCGAAAAGCTTGGCCTGGCCCCGGCGCAGGTGTTCAAGACCTTGCTGGCGGCCACTGAAAAAAGCGAACTGCTGGTGGCAGTTGTGCCTGTGACCGGCTCTCTGGACCTCAAGGCACTGGCACAGGCGGCGGGGGTCAAGAAGTGCGAGATGGCAGACCCACAAGCCGCACAGCGCGCGACTGGCTACCTGCTGGGCGGCATTAGCCCCTTGGGGCAGAAAAAGCGCCTGCGCACGTTCATCGATCAAACCGCAGCGACGATGCCCAGCGTGTATGTCAGCGCCGGCAGACGCGGGTTGGAAGTGGAACTGGCGCCGCAGTTGCTGGCCGAGCATACCCAAGGCTGCTTCGCCGATATCGGCCGTGCTGGATGAACGCAAGAAATTATTCATCGACTCCACGAGTCGAACGCCGATAGCCCACGGCCTGGGCGCTACCCCTTTCCGCTACAGCGAGGAATGCCATGCAACTGGATTTCCATCAGGTCGATGCGTTTACCCAACATCCGTTTGCTGGCAACCCGGCCATCGTCTATCGCCTGGACAGCTGGCTGGCCGACGAACTGATGCAGAAGATCGCTGCCGAACACAACTTGGCCGAGACCGCGTTCATGGTGCGCGAGGCTCAGGGCTGGCACATCCGCTGGTTCACGCCGCGCACTGAAGTGCCCTTGTGCGGTCATGCCACTCTGGCCAGTGCCTACGTTTTGTTCCACGTCTATGGCGAAACCGCGACCAGCCTGTCGTTCGCCAGCCGTTCCGGCACCCTGACCGTCAGCCGCGAGGGCGACCGCCTGTGGCTGGATTTCCCGGCCATGATGCCTGAAGAACAACTGGGCCTGACGCTGGATGTGGAGCGTGCGCTGGGCTGCGAGGCGGTCGATGTGATGGCGGCAACCTCACTGTTCGTGTTGCTGGAGTCGGAGCAGGCAGTGCGCGAATGTCAGCCGAACATGGCGGCGCTGGCTCGCTTGCCCTGGCCCGGTGTGATCATCACCGCACGGGGCGACCATCATGATTTTGTCTCGCGCTATTTCGCCCCGGCTATTGGCATCGATGAAGACGCGGTGACCGGTTCCACCCACTGCAGCCTCATTCCGTACTGGTCCAAGCGCCTGGTCAAGACCAGCCTCAGCGCATACCAGTGCTCGGCCCGCGGGGGCGAGCTGTTTTGCCGCAGGGAAGGCGATCGGGTCAAGATCGGCGGCTATGCCACGCTGGTCAGCAGCGGGCGGCTACTCCTGGGCCCGCAGCTCTGATTCATCCGCCGCCGAAATGCCGGCCTGGCCATCAAGCAATGCCATGAATGCCCGGGCGGCGTTCGACAAGGTTCTCTCGGTGTGCAGGATGTAGCCCAGCTGCCGACTCAACTGCACACCGGGCAGTACGAAGCGCGCCACCTGATCGTCGAGCATGGTGCGCGGCAACACACTCCATGCCAGCCCGATCGACACCATCATCTTGATGGTTTCCAGGTAGTTGGTACTCATGGCGATGTTGGGGCTCAGGCCCTGAGCCTCGAACAGACGACTGACAATGTGGTGGGTGAAGGTATTGCCGCCGGGAAACACCGCCGGATGTTCGGCGATATCGCTCAGCTTCACCGCGTCCTGCAGGGCCAGCGGATGTTCAGGTGCGGCGACGAAATCCAGGAGGTCATGCCACACCGGCACCGAGCGCACCAGGTGGTGGGGCTCGGGCGCGAGGGTGATGACCGCCAGCTCCGCCCGACCGTGGAGAATCTCCTCATAGGCCACTTCCGAATCGAGAAACTGAATGTCCAGGGCGACCTTGGGGTACATGCGCGTGTAGGTGCGCAGCAGCGGGGGTAATCGGTGCAGGCCGATATGGTGACTGGTGGCCAGAGTGAGCCGACCGGTGACGTCACCGCTGAGGTTGGTCAGGGCGCGACGGGTGTCTTCGAGCACGTCGAGAATTTGGTAGGCCCGCGGCAGCAGCGCTCTTCCGGCCTCGGTCAGATTGACTTCCCGACCCAGCCGGTCGAACAGGCGCACACCCAGCTGCTGCTCCAGACTGGCAATGCGTTTGCTGATCGCAGGTTGAGTCAAATGCAGGCGATCCCCGGCTCTGGAGAAGCTGCCCACTTCGGCAATGGCGATAAAGGCATTGAGACTGGCCAGGTCCATGAACCGATTCCTTTTGGTTATCCAAAGTATGAAAATTATGAATTTGAGTTATTCAAGATAACCCCATAGCATCATCCCTACAAGCCAAGCGGTTATTGGCATAGAAAGATTAGAAACACTGATGAGGAAACGTCTGATGGCCGGCAAAACGCTCTACGACAAGCTCTGGGATTCGCATTTGGTCAAGCAGCGCGACGATGGTTCGGCGCTGATCTACATCGACCGTCACATCATCCACGAAGTGACTTCGCCCCAGGCGTTCGAAGGGTTGCGACTGGCCGGCCGCAAACCATGGCGCATCGACGCCAACATCGCCACGCCCGATCACAACGTACCGACCACCCCGGAGCGCAAGGGCGGCATCGGTGCCATCGCCGACCAGGTATCGCGTCTGCAGGTGCAGACTCTGGACGACAACTGCGATGAATACGGCATCACCGAATTCAAGATGAACGACGTG
>NZ_DJUS01000095.1:3056-5693 GCF_002438365.1 Pseudomonas sp. UBA6276 | reverse complement strand
ACCACGGCGTGCAGATCTACGGTGGCCACGGCTTCATCGCCGAGTGGGGCATGGAGCAGAACGTACGCGACAGCCGCATTTCCATGCTGTACGAAGGCACCACAGGTATCCAGGCGCTCGACCTGCTGGGCCGCAAGGTGCTCATGACCCAGGGCGAGGCGCTCAAGGGCTTCACCCGCATCGTGCACAAGTTCTGTCAGGCCAACGAAGGCAACGAAGCGGTTGCCGAGTTCGTCACCCCCTTGGCGCAGTTGAATAAGGAGTGGGGCGAGTTGACCATGAAGGTCGGCATGGCCGCCATGAAGGACCGTGAAGAAGTCGGCGCCGCCTCGGTCGACTACGTGATGTATTCGGGCTACGCCTGCCTGGCCTACTTCTGGGCCGACATGGCTCGCGTAGCGGCGCAGAAACTGGCCGAGGGTCATGGCGATGCGGCGTTCTACACGGCCAAGTTGCAGACTGCGCGCTTCTACTTCCAGCGCATCCTGCCGCGCACCCGCACTCACGTTGCCGCCATGCTGTCCGGCGCAGGCAACCTGATGGCCATGGACGAAGCGCACTTCGGCCTTTCCTACTGACAGGCCAACCAGCCTGCGGCGCGCGTCGACCCGAGCGCGCCGCCCGGCTTTCGAACTTCAGCCCTCGAATTCCTGCGAGTTAGCCATGGCGGACTACAAAGCTCCCTTGCGCGATATGCGCTTTGTTCTGAATGAAGTATTCGACGTCGCCAGCCACTGGGCGCAATTGCCGGGCCTGGCCGACAGCGTCGACGTGGAAACCATGGAGGCGATCCTCGAAGAGGCCGGCAAGGTCACGGCCCAGGCGATCGCACCGTTGAGCCGTGCGGCCGATGAAGAGGGCTGTCACTGGCGCGATACCGTGGTCACCACCCCGGCTGGATTCCTCCAGGCCTACCAGACCTATGCCGAGGGCGGCTGGGTCGGCGTCGGCGGCGAGCCCGCCCACGGTGGCATGGGCATGCCCAAGGTGATTTCGGCGCAGGTCGAGGAGATGGTCAACTCGGCCAGCCTGGCGTTCGGCCTGTACCCGATGCTGACGGCCGGTGCCTGCCTGTCCATCAACGCTCACGCCAGCGACGAGCTGAAGCGGACCTACCTGCCCAAGATGTATGCGGGCACCTGGGCCGGCTCCATGTGCCTGACCGAAGCCCATGCAGGCACCGACCTCGGCCTGATCCGCACCCGCGCCGAACCGCAAGCCGACGGCAGCTACAAGGTCAGCGGGACGAAGATCTTCATCACCGGCGGCGAACACGACCTGACCGAGAACATCATTCACCTGGTGTTGGCCAAGCTTCCCGATGCACCGCCCGGTCCCAAGGGCATCTCGTTGCTGCTGGTGCCCAAGTTCATGGTCGATGCCGACGGCAACCTGGGGGCGCGCAATGCCGTGTCGTGCGGTTCCATCGAGCACAAGATGGGCATTCAGGCCTCTGCCACCTGTGTGATGAATTTCGACGGCGCCACCGGTTACCTAATCGGCGAGGCGAACAAAGGTCTGGCGGCCATGTTCACCATGATGAATTACGAGCGTCTGGGGGTCGGTATCCAGGGCCTGGCGTCGGCCGAGCGCTCCTACCAGAACGCTGTGGAATATGCCCGCGACCGGCTGCAAAGTCGCTCACCCAGCGGTGCTGTCCAGCCCGACAAGATGGCCGACCCGATCATCGTCCACCCGGACGTGCGGCGCATGCTGCTGACCATGAAGGCCTGCAACGAAGGCGGGCGTGCTTTTTCCACCTACGTTGCGTTGCAACTGGACACGGCCAAGTACAGCGAAGATCCGGCCACGCGCAAGCGCGCCGAGGACATGGTCGCTTTGCTGACACCGGTGGCCAAGGCGTTCCTGACCGACCTGGGCCTGGAAACCACGGTGCATGGGCAGCAGATATTCGGCGGCCACGGCTATATCCGTGAATGGGGCCAGGAGCAGCTGGTCCGCGATGTGCGCATCACCCAGATCTACGAAGGCACCAACGGTATCCAGGCGCTGGACCTGATTGGGCGCAAGGTCGTGGGCAACGGCGGCGCGTTCTATCAGCTGTTCTCCGAGGAGGTACGGGCTTACGCGACCCAGGCCGAAGGCGCATTGCAGGAGTTCACCCAGCCGTTGATCCAGGCGTTGGACCGTCTGGATGCGCTGACGGCCGGGGTTCTGGACCGGGCCGGGAACGATCCGCGCGAGATTGGCGCGGCGTCCGTCGAGTACCTGCAGGCCTTTGGCTACACCGCCTATGCCTACATGTGGGCAAGGATGGCCGGCGCCGCGCTGGGCCGGCAGGACGAGGCGTTCTACGCCAGCAAGCTGGGCACGGCGCGGTTTTATTTCGCGCGTTTGTTGCCACGGGTTCACTCGCTGGCGGCCGCCGTCGAGGCCGGCAGTGCGTCGCTGTTTCTGCTGGATGAGGCGCAGTTCTGACGGTGTAAGCTTTGGCTTACGTCACGCGGTGTCTTTGAGCTATATCCGAGGATTGGATCCACGGTTAATCTTCTCTCCAAGGACGTTGCGCAGGATGCGCCTAGATATAACAGGGACACGTAGGATTTCTGCCAGGACGGCGGACGGAAATGGATGTCATGGGAAACAGTCTGCAAAACCCCGCTTCGGCGGGGTTTT
>NZ_DJUS01000095.1:0-2990 GCF_002438365.1 Pseudomonas sp. UBA6276 | reverse complement strand
GCGGCGGCAAAAGCCGCGTCACTGACGACGCGATTCACCTGACACCCCGCATCACCGCCCAACGCGGCTCGCGCCGCTGCTACAGGGTTGCGCAAGCCGTTCAGCAGCGTCGCGTCAGGTCATGGTTTCGCTGGCGGCTTGAGCAGCGCTTCGGCGGCCTTGGCCAGGTCCGGTGGCAGGAAATCCTTGTCCGGGTTGTAGTCGGCCTTGAGGAAGCGCGTCAGGTCCTGCAGGTCGCCCGGGCTCAGGATGCCTGCCGCCTGCTTGAGGCGCAGGTTGTCCAGAATATAGTCGTAGCGGGTGTTGTTGTAGTCGCGCACCGAGCTGTACAGCTGACGCTGCGCGTCGAGCACGTCGACGATGTTGCGCGTCCCCACCTGATAGCCGATCTCGGTGGCCAGCACCGAACTCTGGTTGGAAATGATCGACTGCTTGCGCGCCTGCACCTGCTCGACATCGGTGTTGACCGCGCGGTGCAGGTTGCGGGTGTTCTCCACCACCTGCCGACGCAGGCTTTCGCGCTGCTGCTCGCTCTGCGTGAGCCGTGCGTAGGCTTCACGTACCTGCGAGCTGGTCAGCCCGCCGCTGTAGATCGGAATGTTCAACTGCACGCCGATGCTGCGCTGCGACACATCACTGCCATAGCTGACGCCGGGCAGGGTCGATGGGTTGCTGAAACCCAGATTGTCGTTGTCGCCCTTCTGGTATTGCGCGACCGCATCCACCGTCGGCGCATGCCCGGCCTTGCGCTGGCGCAAGGTCTGCTCGGCGGCTTCCACGGCGTAGTTGCTGGCCAGCAGATCAAGGTTCTGCCGCGAAGCGGTATCGACCCAGGTACTGGCGTCATTGGGTATCGGCGCCAGCACGGGCAGGGTGTGAACGATGCCCTGGATCGAATTGTATTCGCGGTTGGTCAGCGTGATCAGGGCCTGGAACGCATCCTCCACCTGGCGCTGGGCGATGATCCGGTTGGCCCGGGCGGTGTCGTAGCTGGCCTGGGACTGCAGGGTGTCGGTCTTGTCGGAAAGACCGACGTTGAAGCGCTCCTGGGACTGATCGAGCTGGCGCCGGAATGCATTCTCCTCGGCGCGCGCGGTGGCCAGGTTGTCCTGGGCGCGCAGCACCGAGAAATAGGCCTGGGCACTTTGCAGAATCAGGTTCTGCTCGGTGGCCGACAACTGCACTGCAGCCTGCTCGTCGACCGCCTTGGCCGCCTTGAGCTGGAACCAGCGGTCGGCACGGAACAGCGGCTGGCTCAATTGCGCACGGTAGGAATTGCCGCTGCGGTTGTACACCGCCGAGGGCTGGTCCAGCGCCGTGCGGGTGTCGTTGATGTCGTAACCGGCCGACAGGTTGGGCAGCAAACCGGCGCGCGCCTGCGGCACGATTTCGCTTTGCGCGGCATAGTCGGCCCGCGAGGCGGCCAGGTCGGCGTTGTTCAGTACCGCTTCCTGATAGACGCTGACCAGATCGGTCATGCTCGCCAACGGTGCCTGCTGCGCCAGGGCCAGGCCTGGGATGGCACCGGACACGGCCAGGGCGAGGGCCGTTGCCGAGGGAAATCTACTGCGCAGCATGGGGCAATCCTTGGTCTGTAAGCTGGGTCTGGACATCAGCTGTGGAAAGAGGCTTGGGGCAGGGCGAGTGTAGAGCGCGGCGCGCCGCACAACAATCGGTCCGATGCAACGGGCACTATCAAGACCTGCATCAAGACCTGCAGGCGGGGTTGGCGTTCCACGTGCAGGGCGTCTATGCTGTGCACGTTCTTGTCGGGGTGCCTTGCTATGAGGCTGAGATCGGATAATCCGGATCCCGTTGAACCTGATCAGGTTAACGCCTGCGTAGGGAACAAGATTTCTCGTCTTTGCGGCGAGTCCTCTTGTGCTTCGTCCGAGGTCTCGCGCATTTCTGCACAGCACCTCGCGTACAAGCACAGCATCCGTTCACAGGGTGCATCCGTGCCTTTCAGGTTCGCTCCGACATTCCCTGCTGGATGCCGTCTGGAGAGCCTGTGATGAATACAAAAGCAAAAAACACCGTGCATTTGAGCGAATCGGCCCAAGTCGATTCAGGCTCCGTGCAGCCCTTCACCCGTTCGCGCAAGATCTATGTCCAGGGCTCGCGGGCAGACATCCGTGTGCCCATGCGTGAAATCAGCCTGGACGTCACACCGACCGACTTTTCCACCGGCAACAGCAGCGGTGAGATCAACCCGCCGGTGACCGTCTACGACACCTCCGGCCCCTACACCGACCCCAATGTCGTCATCGACGTGCGCAAGGGCCTGGCCGACGTGCGTTCGGCCTGGATCGACGACCGTGGCGACACCGAACGGCTGCCCGGCCTGAGTTCTCACTTCGGCCAGCAGCGCCTGAGCGACGACGAACTGACCAAACTGCGCTTCGCTCACGTGCGCAACCCGCGCCGGGCCAAGGCCGGCGCCAACGTCAGCCAGATGCACTACGCGCGTCAGGGCATCATCACCGCCGAAATGGAGTACGTCGCCATCCGCGAGAACATGAAGCTGGCCGAGGCCCGCGCTGCCGGCCTGCTCAAGGATCAGCACAAGGGCCACAGCTTCGGCGCCAGCATTCCCAAGGAGATCACCGCCGAGTTCGTGCGTGAAGAAATCGCCCGTGGCCGCGCGATCATTCCGGCCAACATCAACCACACCGAACTCGAACCGATGATCATCGGCCGCAACTTCCTGGTGAAGATCAACGGCAACATCGGCAACAGCGCCCTGGGTTCCTCCATCGAGGAGGAAGTGGCCAAGCTCACCTGGGGCATCCGCTGGGGCTCGGACACGGTGATGGACCTGTCCACCGGCAAGCACATCCACGAAACCCGCGAGTGGATCATCCGCAATTCGCCCGTACCGATCGGCACCGTGCCCATCTATCAGGCCCTGGAAAAAGTCGGCGGCGTGGCCGAAGACCTGACCTGGGAGCTGTTCCGCGACACCCTCATCGAGCAGGCCGAGCAGGGCG
>NZ_DJUS01000090.1:6974-19685 GCF_002438365.1 Pseudomonas sp. UBA6276 | reverse complement strand
TCCGGCTTGGCCTTCCAGAACAGGTCGCCACCGCGGGTGTCGTTGCGATAGCGGGTGGCGTGCAGGTACGACGCCTCCAGCGGGAAATTGAGGTGAGTCAGCAGCTTGCCGGAGAAGATCAGTCCGCCGTTCATCACACAGAACACCACCGGATTGCGCTCGGCCAGTTCAGCGTTGATCTGCGCGCCAACCTTGGCGATGGCGGCCTCGACCTGGGCTTCTGTATATAGGCAGTCGGCCTCTCGCATGACTTGACGGATGTGCTCGAGATCAGCGGACATGGCGCTCTCCAAGGGGGGCGGTGGAAGAAAAGCGGGCAAAGGTACGCACACACCCGGCACGAATCAAGCACAATCCAAGGTTTCATGTACTAACGTGCAGCATGTCTATAGGACACCTCGATACAATAGATTAATCTACCGCCGTTTTTTTGCCCGTTCGGAGCCTTTCCCCATGCCTATCCGTGAGATCCGCCATCCGCTGATCCGCCACAAGCTCGGCCTCATGCGCCGTGCCGACATCAGTACCAAGAACTTCCGCGAACTCGCCCAGGAAGTCGGAGCACTGCTCACCTACGAGGCTACCAAGGATCTGCCCCTGGAAAACTACGAGATTCCAGGCTGGGCCGGCCCGGTGCAGGTCGAAAAGATCGCCGGCAAGAAAATCACCGTAGTGCCCATCCTGCGCGCCGGCATCGGCATGCTCGACGGCGTGCTCAGTCTGATTCCGGGCGCCAAGGTCAGCGCTGTTGGCGTTGCACGCAACGAAGACACGCTCGAAGCGCACACCTACCTGGAGAAGCTGGTACCCGAGATCGACGAGCGCCTGGCGATGATCATCGACCCGATGCTGGCCACCGGCAGCTCGATGGTTGCCACGATCGACCTGCTGAAGAAGGCCGGCTGCAGGGAAATCCGCGCCATGGTGCTGGTGGCTGCTCCCGAGGGCATCGCCGCCGTGGAGAAGGCGCATCCCGACGTGCAGATCTACACCGCCTCGATCGACGAACGCCTGAACGAACACGGCTACATCATCCCCGGGCTGGGCGATGCCGGCGACAAGATCTTCGGCACCAAGCAGAAGGACGCCTGACCCATGCAGGACGAGTTCAACGATCCGCTGTGGCGGCAAGTACTGTCCGGCGCGCAGATGCTCTTCGTGGCATTCGGCGCGCTGGTATTGATGCCGCTGATCACCGGCCTGGACCCGAACGTGGCGCTGTTCACCGCCGGGTTGGGCACGCTGCTGTTCCAACTGGTGACGGGTCGTCAGGTGCCGGTGTTCCTGGCATCGAGCTTTGCCTTCATCACGCCGATCATCTTGGCCAAGGGCCAGTTCGGCCTGGCTGAGACCATGGGCGGGATTATGGCCGCCGGCTTCGTCTACACCTTTCTCGGGCTGGCAGTGAAGATCAAGGGCACCGGCTTCATCGATCGCCTGCTGCCACCGGTAGTGATCGGGCCGGTGGTCATCTCCATCGGGCTGGCCATGGCGCCGATTGCCGCCAACATGGCGATGGGCAAGGCCGGCGACGGCACCGAGCTGATCCCCTACACCACCGCCATGTGGATCTCGATGCCGGCGCTGCTCACCACCATCATCGTGGCCGTGTTCGGCAAGGGCATCTTTCGCCTGGTGCCGATCATCGCCGGGGTACTGGTCGGGTTCGGCATGTCCTTCGCCTTCGGTGTGGTCGACACGGCCAAGATCGCTGCAGCCTCGTGGCTGGCGCTGCCGCACTTCACCGCGCCGGCGTTCAACTGGCAGGCCATCCTGTTCATCGTTCCGGTAGCCTTGGCGCCGGCCATCGAGCATATCGGTGGCGTGATCGCCGTAGGCAGTGTGACCGGACGTGACTATCTGAAGAAGCCCGGCCTGCACCGTACCCTGCTCGGCGATGGCATCGCCACCACCGCTGCCGGGCTGTTCGGCGGCCCGCCCAACACGACCTACGCGGAAGTGACTGGAGCGGTCATGCTGACCAAGAACTACAACCCCAAGATCATGACCTGGGCCTCGATCTTCGCGATCAGCCTGGCCTTCGTGGGCAAATTCGGCGCGCTGCTGCAGAGCATTCCGGTGCCGGTGATGGGCGGCATCCTGTGCCTGCTGTTCGGCTCCATTGCCGCTGTGGGCCTGAACACCATGATTCGCCACAAGGTCGACATGGCCGAGGCACGCAACTTGGTGATCGTCTCGGTGACGTTGGTGTTCGGTATCGGTGGTGTGCTGGTCGGCACCGGGACCGGGCCTGACGATTTCGGCCTCAAGGGCATTGCCTTGTGCGCCGTGGTGGCCATTGCCTTGAACCTGCTATTGCCAGGGCACGGCGACTGGAAGAAGACAACTCAAGCCTGAGCCTGGCCGGGAGCACCGCAGCGGCGCTCCCGGCTTTCGACTGACCGTTACAGCATCAACGGCGCCCGTTCGCACAGGGTATTCAAGGCTTCACCCCATTGCGGGTGATCGTTGAGGCACGGCACCAGCACCAACTCCTCGCCGCCCGCCTCGCAGAACTGCTCGCGACCGCGGTCGCCGATCTCCTCAAGGGTCTCGATGCAGTCGGCAACGAAGGCCGGGCACATCACCAGCAGTTTCTTTACGCCTTGTTTGGCCAATTCGTCGAGACGAGCCTCGGTGTACGGTTCGATCCACTTGGCCCGGCCCAGTCGGGACTGAAACGACACCGACCAGCTGCCTTCGGCCAGCCCCATGCGCTCGGCGAAAGCGCTGGCCGTGCGCAGGCACTGGGCGCGGTAGCAGACGGCAAGCACTTCAGAAGGGGCATTCTGGCAGCAGTCGGCGGTACGCAGACAGTGGCTGCCGGTCGGGTCGATCTTGGTCAGGTGCCGCTCGGGCAAGCCATGGAAGCTCATCAACAGATGATCATGGGGCTGCGCCAGGTAGGGCTTGGCACTGGCCACCAGTGCATCCAGGTATTCGGGCTGGTCATAGAACGGCTGCAACACGCTGAACTGCATCGCCAGCTTGCGCTCGCGCACCACCTTGCGAGCCTGCTCGATGACCGTGGTCACAGTGCTCTGGGCGAACTGGGGATAAAGCGGCGCGAGGGTCACCTTCTGCACACCCTGCCCGGCCAGACGCGACAATGCCGTGTCCAGCGAGGGCTCGCCGTAGCGCATGGCGACCTCCACCGGGCCATGGCGCCATTGCTCGGTCATGATCGCTTGCAGGCGCCGGGTCAGCACCACCAGTGGCGAGCCTTCGTCCCACCAGATCGAGGCATAGGCATGGGCTGACTGCTCGGGGCGCTTGATCAGGATCAGCGACACGATCAGCCGCCGCACCGGCCACGGCACGTCGATGACATAGGGGTCCATCAGGAACTGGTTGAGATAGCTACGTACATCGGCCACTTGGGTCGACGCGGGCGATCCCAGGTTGACCAGCAGCAGGGCGTGATCGGTCATGCAGCATCCTATTTCCAGATTCTGTGGTTAGAGCTCAAAGCCGTCGGGACAGTTCGGTCAGCGCGGCAGAGAGTTCGCTGTAGCGAAACGTGAACCCGGCCGCCTGCAACGCCACGGGGCGCGCACGCTGGCCGCCGAGCAGCAGCCCCGACAGCTCGCCGAGCCCGGCCTTGAGCAACAGCGATGGCAGCGGCAGAAAAGCCGGTCGATGCAGTACGCGTCCCAGTTGCCGAGCGAATTCGCGATTGCGTACCGGTTCCGGCGCGCAGGCATTATAGGGACCGCGGCACTGAATCTTGTGCAAGAGAAAATCAATCAGGGCGATTTGATCGTCGATGTGAACCCACGGCATCCATTGCCGACCACTGCCGATCGGGCCACCGAGCCCCAGCTTGAACGGCAGTGTCAAACGCTTGAGAAAGCCGCCCTGGCTGGCCAATACCAGCCCGGTACGCACCAGCACCACGCGGATACCCAAGGCTTCGGCGCGCAGGGCGGTTTCTTCCCAGGCGATGCACAGGTGACTGGCAAAGTCTTCCTTGACCGGTTGCGACGTCTCGTTCAGCTCGCGTTCGCCGCCGTCGCCATACCAGCCTACCGCGGAGCCGGAAATCAGTACCTCGGGGCGTTGCGCGCGGCTTTCCAGCCAGGCCAACAGACGCTCGGTCAGGGTGATCCGGCTGCTCCACAGCAACGCACGGCGCTTGGCCGTCCAGGGCCGATCGGCAATCGGTGCGCCGGCCAGATTGACCACCGCGTCGACCGTTTCGTCGCCGATTTCTTCAAGCTGCGCCACGCCCCGCACACTGGCCCCGCACAGCTGTTTGACCTGCCCCGGCTGGCGACTGAGCACGGTCAGCTGATGCCCTTGGCCCACCCAGTGCTGGCAAAGCTTGCGGCCAATGAGCCCGGTGCCGCCGGTCAGCAATATGTGCATAAGGTTTTCTCCAATGTGGCGTTGCGTCTGCAGCGCTAGTCTATTTTCAAGAGAGAGGCACTTTCCCTACTCGGGGCTCTCTCATGAACCATAGGACACCTGAGCGAAAAGGATCCCGTTAACTTATACTTATTAAGACTTTTGTACAGGTTTGTTTGTTCCGAACACACGTGTGCATAGCGCTTACGAAGCTGTTACGAGGGCACTATGAGTTTATTTGCTGGGAGTTTATCTGCTGGAAGTTCATCTGCCGCGCCTGTCCCCATCGCGATCATTGGCACCGGCATGGCTGGGCTGTCGGCTGCGCAGGTTTTGCGCAAGGCTGGCCATACCGTGCATCTCTTCGACAAGGCACGGGGCGTAGGCGGCCGCATGTCCAGTAAGCGCAGCGAGGTGGGTTCCATCGACCTTGGCGCACAGTACTTCACCGCTCGCGACCGGCGCTTCGTGGCGCAGGTCCAGCAATGGCAGGCCGAAGGCTGCGCACAGCCGTGGTCACCTTCGCTGTACAACGCCAAGCAAGGTCGCCTGAGCCCATCGCCCGACGAACAGGTTCGCTGGGTGGGTACGCCACGCATGAGCGCCATCGCCAAGGCCATGGCTGCCGACCTCCCCGCGTTTTTTTCCTACCGAATCGCCGAGGTGTTCAAGGGCGAAGAATTCTGGGAACTGCTCGATGCCGAGGGCACCAGCCATGGACCCTACAGCCATGTCGTGCTCGCTGTGCCCGCGCCTCAGGCAACTGCCTTACTGGCCAGCGCACCGAAGCTCGCCACCCAGGTGGCCGGCGTCAAGATGGACCCGACCTGGTCGGTGGCACTGAGCTTCGATATGCCGCTGGATACCCCGATGCAAGGCTGCTTCGTGCAGGACAGCCCGCTGGACTGGCTGGCGCGAAGTGGCAGCAAGCCCGGACGCGAGGACAGCAGCGACACCTGGGTGCTGCATGCCACCAGCGCATGGAGCAAGCAGCACATCGACCTGTCCCGCGAGGCAGTCATCGAGCAGCTGCACGGTGCCTTCGCCGAACTGGTCAGTTGCCCGATGCCCCCACCCAGCCTGAGCCTGGCCCATCGCTGGCTCTACGCGCGCCCGGCCCAGCCCCATGAATGGGGTGCATTGGCCGATCCCGACCTAGGCCTGTACGTCTGTGGCGACTGGTGCCTGTCGGGCCGCGTCGAGGGCGCCTGGCTCAGCGGCCAGGAGGCCGCGCGGCGCCTGCTCGAGCATCTGCAATGAACGCTCGACACCGGCTCAATCCGCGCAAGCTGATGCTGTCGAAGTGGACCGCCGTACGCCCGGTCAACCGCGAGAAACACTTTCTGGTGAGCGAGGTGTTCTGCGACGACGAAGGCGTCGTGCTGGAAGTAGAGCTGCAAGCGGTCCTCACCCACCGTGCCCAGCGCTTGCCGTGGCAAGCGCTGCAGGACATGCAGACCTGGAAGATGGGCTGGCAGTGAGAGGCAGCCCCGCTTTCCGCCTGCGAATACCTGTACAAAGAATTTAGCCTGTACAAATCCGGATTTATGATGAAACTATGCTGTACAGCGTTGTCAGTATGTACAGGTTTCAGAAGAGGTCCGTCATGCAAGAGCCCAGCGTCAGCAAACCCAAGATCGGTATCAGTGCCTGCCTGCTCGGTGCGCCTGTGCGCTATAACGCCGGGCACAAGGAATCGCGCTGGTGCAGCCGGATTCTGGTCGAGCACTTCGAGTTCGTCCCGGTCTGCCCCGAGGTTGCCATCGGTCTGGGGACGCCCCGCGAGCCGATTCGCCTGGTCGGTGACAAGGATCACACCCAAGCGGTCGGTACCGTGCACCGTGACATCAACGTCACCGCCCCGTTGGCTGCCTACGGCGAACAGATGGCCGGTGAGCTGACCGATCTGTGCGGCTACATCTTCATGCAGAAGTCGCCCTCCTGCGGCCTCGAACGGGTGAAGATCTACCGCGACAACGGCGCCCCCCAGCGCGAAGGTGGTCGTGGTATCTATGCCCAGGCCTTCTGCGCACGCCATCCGGACCTGCCGGTGGAAGAAGAAGGTCGCCTGTGCGACCCGGTGTTGCGGGAAAACTTTCTGGTACGTGTAGGCGCCTACGCCCAGTGGCAAGCGTTGCTGGCTGAAGGCTTGACGCGCCGTGGCTTGACGGAATTCCACTCGCGCTTCAAATATCAGCTGATGGCCAACAACCCGCTGCAATACAAGGTGCTGGGCAAACTGTTGGGCAGCATGGGCCGCGGTGACGCCGAGCAGATCGGCCCGCGCTATTTCAGCGAGCTGATGCAGGCGCTCAAACGCTGTGCCACGCGTGGCACCCATAGCAACGCGTTGCAGCACATCAGTGGCTACCTCAAGCGCGATATCGATGCTCAGGACAAGCAGGAACTGCAACAGCTGATCAATCAGTACCGCGAGGGCATCGTTCCGCTGGTGGTGCCGATGACCTTACTCAAGCACCTGTTCCGTATTCATCCGGACCCTTACATTGCCCAGCAGACCTACCTGCAACCGCACCCTGAAAACCTGAGCTTGCGCAATGCCATCTGACGCCAACGGCACCGACTGGCTGCCGATCCGCGAGGTCACCCGGCAGACCGGTGTGCACCCGGTCACCCTGCGCGCCTGGGAACGGCGCTACGGCCTGATCGTGCCGCACCGCACGGCGAAGGGCCATCGTCTGTACGACTCAGCGCAGATCGCCCGGATCCACCATGTGTTGACTTGGCTCAACCGGGGCGTTGCCGTCAGCCAGGTCAAACAGTTGCTCGACGCGCCGCGCGATGCAAGGCCCCAGGTGCAGAACGACTGGCAGCAACTGCGCCAGACACTGGCCCAGGCCATCAGCGACATGGCCGAGCGGCCGCTGGATGATCTGTTCAACCAGGCCATGGCGCTGTATCCACCGGCAACCCTGTGCGAGCAGCTGTTGCTGCCGTTGCTGAACGATCTCGAGCAACGCTGGGCCGGCCAGTTCGGTGGGCAGATGGAGAAGGTGTTTTTCCACGGCTGGCTGCGCAGCAAGTTGGGCACGCGGATCTATCACAACAACCGCCAACTCGGCGGTGCGCCCGTGGTGCTGGTCAATCAGGCCGACGTCACGCCGGACCCGTACCTGTGGCTGGGCGCCTGGCTCGTCAGCAGCAGCGATTGTCCCGTGCAGGTGTTCGACGCGCCGCTGCCGGCAGGTGAACTGGCCTTGGCGTGCGACAAACTCCAAGCCCGCGCCCTCATGGTCTATGCCGACAAGGCGCTCAACCTGGCCACGCTGGGTCGGCTGCTGGTCGGCTGCGCCTGTCCCAAATGGCTGGTGGGCTCGGCCGTGCTCATCCACCGCGCCGCTGCGGGCGACGGCCCTCCCCCGATGGCCGACCTGAACCTGGCGACCGATCCGTTGCACGCCCAGCAATTGCTGCAAGCGTCCGGCGTATTGGTCGACCGGCAACCCTGAATTCGAACGATGAGGCCCCCATGCAATTGATCTGGCTGCGCAGCGACCTGCGAGTGCACGACAACCCCGCCCTGGCGGCCGCCTGCGAACAGGGCCCGACCGTGGCCGTGTTCCTGTTGAGCCCCAAGCAATGGCTGGAACACGATGACTCGCCGAACAAGGTCGATTTCTGGCTGCGCAATCTCAAGGAGCTGAGTGCCAGCCTCAAGGCCTTGCACATTCCACTGCTGCTGCGTGAGGCAGATACCTGGGACAAGGCGCCCAAGGTGATTGCCGCGCTGTGCGCCGAGCACAAGATCGAAGCCGTGCACTGCAACGACGAATTCGGCGTCAATGAAAACCGCCGCGACGAAGCGGTGGAAGCCGCCTTGGCCAAGGCGGACATCTCCCTGCACCGCTACCTCGATCAAGCATTGTTCACGCCGGGCAGCGTGCTGACCAAAGGCGGCACCTACTTCCAGGTCTTCAGCCAGTTCCGCAAGGTCTGCTACGAACGCCTGCATCAGTCCGTTCCGGCGCTGTCAAAAAAGCCTCGCGCGCAGAAGCCGGTGCACATCGCCGCAGACAAGGTTCCCGACCAGGTCAAAGGGTTCGCCACGCCCGACGAAGAACTGCGCAAGCGGTGGCCTGCCGGTGAAAAGGAGGCGCACAAGCGCCTGGACACCTTCACCGATCAACCGATCGAAGACTACAAGGTCGAGCGTGATCTACCGGCCCACCCCGGAACCAGCCAGATCTCGGCCTACCTGACCTCGGGCGTGGTTTCCCCGCGCCAGTGCCTGCACGCGGCGCTCAACAGCAACCGTGGCGAGTTCGAGAGCGGCAACGTCGGCGCGGTGACCTGGATCGGCGAGCTGATCTGGCGCGAGTTCTACCGGCACATCATGGTCGGCTATCCGCGAGTGTCGATGCACCGGCCGTTCCGCGAAGAGTACGCCGCCCTGCCCTGGCGCAATGCGCCCAGTGAGTTGCAGGCGTGGAAGGAAGGCCGCACAGGCATTCCAATTGTCGATGCGGCCATGCGCCAGCTGGTGAGCACCGGCTGGATGCACAACCGCTTGCGCATGATCACAGCGATGTTCCTCAGCAAGAACCTGCTGATCGACTGGCGCGAAGGCGAGCGTTTCTTCATGCAGCACCTGATCGATGGAGACCTGTGCTCCAACAACGGCGGCTGGCAATGGAGCGCGTCCACGGGGACCGATTCGGTGCCGTACTTCCGGATCTTCAATCCGGTAAGCCAGTCGCAACGGTTCGATGAGCAAGGCGTGTTTCTCAAGCAGTGGCTGCCCGAGCTGGAAGGACTGGATCGCAAGCAGGTCCATGCACCGACCGCCGACGCACTCAAGCAGAGCGGCTATCCCCGCCCGATCGTGGACCTGAAGCAAGGACGTAAACGTGCCTTGGCGGCGTTCAAGAATCTGCCACGCAAAGCCAAATAGAAAAAGGTACTGGAAGACGATCGCGGGCAGAGGACCCTGCCCGCGCGACGGCCAATGCTGGCCGAGAAAAAGCTTACAACGGCATGCGGTAGTTCAGGGTGTAGGCTTCGATACCATCGTTCGGCTCTTTGATGCCGGCGTTGGAGTAGTGGATCGCTCTCACGCCCAGCTCGTGACCGCCGCCGAAGCGCACGCCGAAGCCGATGCGGTCTTCGAAGTTAAACGAGGAGCCCAGCTTGTTGCCTTCGATCTGAGTGTGAGCGAAAGCCGCGACGCCGATGCCGGCCTCGATGTAGGGCTTGATCGAACCACCGCCGAACTCGTAGACGAACACCGGAGCGAACGACAGGCTGTGGTTATCCTTGAAGTCCTTGCCATCCCAGTAGGTATAGCCAGCGTCCCAGTAGCCGGTCAGGCGACCGACGTCGGTCTGGAACCAGCTCTTGTCCCAATTGGATTGCAGACCAATGCGGTAGACCTGGGACGATTCGCCCGTCTCACCTGCAGAAAACGATAGGTCAGCCGCGTTCGCGGTTACCGATTGCCCCAACATCAAGGCTGCAAGCGCAGCCAAACTGAACAGTCTCTTCATGAGAAACATCCTACCGAATGCAGTTGTAAGAATTTTTGTCGAAAAAATGGACAAGCTATAGAAACCGGAGTTGGAACGTAAGTTCAGCGTTACACATCGATTTTTTCACATTTTTTTTACAACATGAATCTTTGCACATTGTCAGAAAAATTCCACAGCTTCGGCAGGACATTTCGGAAAATATCTACGGACCCGCTCGTCCAGAACTGTGCAGGTCGTGCCGGACCCTTGGCCAGAAGTGCTCCGCCGCTCAATAACCGTTGCAGTTGACGAGCCACCGCGGCCCCGGTGTCGACCAGCACTACGTCGGCCGGGACCAGGGTGGCCAGCAACGGCTTCAGGAAGGGGTAATGGGTGCAGCCCAGAATAAGCGTATCGCAACCTGCTGCGAGCAGCGGCTGCACATAGCCTTGCAGCAGCAGGCGCAGTTCCGGGCTGTGCAGATCGCCGGTTTCGATCAGCTCTACCAACCCAGGGCAAGGCTGGGTGATGACCTGAACTTCGTTGGCAAAGCGATCGAGCAGTGCCACGAATTTGGCGCTGCGCAGGGTACCGGTGGTCGCCAACACACCGACGATACCGCTGCAAGTGGCCGCAGCCGCGGGCTTGACCGCCGGCTCCATACCCACGATCGGCCAGTCGGGATAGCGTTGGCGCAGATCGGCCACGGCAGCGACCGTGGCCGTGTTGCAGGCCAGCACCAAGGCCTTCGCGTCTTGTTCGCGGAAAAATTGCGCGACCTGGACACAACGCTCGCGAATGAATTCCGGAGATTTCTCGCCATAGGGCATGTGGCCGGTATCGGCGACATACAGCAGCGACTCATCGGGCAACAGTCGCTCGATTTCACCCAGTACCGACAAGCCGCCGACACCGGAATCGAACACGCCGATCGGTGCTTCAGACATGCCGTGCGCTGCAGACCGGGCATTTGGGGTCGCGCTTGACCCGCATTTCGCGGAAATGCGTGCCCAAGGCATCGATCAACAGCAGCCGACCGACCAGTACATCGCCAAACTGTGCCAGCAGCTTCAAGGCTTCCAGCGCCTGCAGGCTGCCGACCAGGCCCACCAACGGGCCGACGACGCCAGCTTCGCTGCAGGTCAGCTCGGCATCGCTGCCTTCACCGTACAGACAGTGGTAGCAGGGGCTCTCCGGACGCCGCGGATCGAACACCGACAATTGCCCTTCCAGGCGGATCGCGGCGCCACTGACCAGCGGCTTGCCGGCCGCGAAGCAGGCCGCGTTCACCGCCTGACGCGTGGCAAAGTTGTCGGAGCAGTCGAGCACCAGGTCGACGGCGGTCACGGCGGCACTCAGTGAATCTTCATCCAATGCGTTGCGATGCGCGATCAGATCGATCTCGGGGTTGATCGCACTTAACCGGGCGATGGCCGAATCGACCTTGCTCACGCCGACCGAGGCGCTGTCGTGCAGGACCTGACGTTGCAGGTTGGTCACATCGACCGTATCGAAGTCCGCCAGGTGCAGCTCGCCGACGCCTGCAGCGGCCAGGTACATCGCCACCGGCGAACCCAACCCGCCCAGACCGACGATCAACGCGCGACTGTTCTTGAGCCTCAACTGGCCCTCGATATCGATTTGCGCCAACAGCACCTGCCGGCTGTAGCGCAGCAGCTCCTGGTCGGTCAGCACAGCAACCGTCCGAGCGTGATGCGTTCATGGCCGCCGAGATCGACGCGGCTCTCGATCTGCTCGAAATCATGCTGCGCCAGCAGCTCACGCACCACCGGCGCCTGGTCATAACCATGCTCCAGCAACAGCCAGCCGCCCGGCTGCAGGTGCCCCGGTGCCTGGCTGATGATCAGGCGCAGATCGTCGAGGCCATCCTCTCCGGCCACCAGCGCGCTGGCAGGCTCGAAGCGCACGTCACCGGCACTCAGATGCGGGTCGGCGCTGGCGATGTACGGCGGGTTGCTGACGATCAGGTCGAAACGCTCGCCCGGCAAGGCGCTGAACCAGTGGCTCTCCAGTACCCGAGCATTGCCCAGGTTCAGACGCACCCGGTTGCGCTCGGCCAACGCCACCGCGTCGGCGACACGGTCGACGGCAGTGACCTGCCAGGCACCGCATTCGGACGCCAGGGCCAGGGCGATTGCCCCGGTACCGGTGCCCAGGTCGAGCACCCGCGCCGAACGAGGCGGCAGCAACTGCAGCGCAGCTTCCACCAGCAGCTCGGTTTCGGGACGCGGGATCAGCGTGTGCGCAGCCACTTCCAGGTCGAGTTTCCAGAAACCCTGTTGCCCGAGGATGTAGGCAACCGGCTCGCCCGCCTGGCGACGACGCATGAAGTCAGCGAACGCATGAGCGGCTTCGCTGGGCACGATACGCTCGGGCCAGGTGTGCAGGTAGCTGCGCGACTTGCCCAGCGCGGCGGCCAGCAACAGTTCGATATCCAGGCGCGCGGTCGGTGATTCCGGCAGTTCGGCGGCGCGCAACAGGCTGGCAATGATGGTCATGTTCTATTCACCCAACGCGGCCAACTGATCGGCCTGGTATTCAGCCAGAAGCGGCTCTATCACTGCATCGACTCCGCCGGCCAAAACTTCATCCAGGCAGTACAGGGTCAGGTTGACGCGATGGTCGGTTACCCGTCCCTGCGGAAAATTGTAGGTGCGGATGCGCTCGGAACGATCGCCCGACCCCACCAGCAGCTTGCGCTCGCTGGCGATGGCATTGGCCGCGGCACTGCTCTGCATGTCGTTGAGCTTGGCCGACAGCCAGCTCATGGCACGGGCGCGGTTCTTGTGCTGCGAACGTTCTTCCTGGCACTCCACCACGATGCCGGTCGGCAAGTGGGTGATGCGGATGGCCGAGTCGGTCTTGTTGACGTGCTGGC
>NZ_DJUS01000090.1:1650-6962 GCF_002438365.1 Pseudomonas sp. UBA6276 | reverse complement strand
ATTCGGTTTCCGGCACGCGCTGGACGCGGTGCGCCCCGGACTCGAACTTCAGCTTGCCGTAGACGCTCTCGCCTTCGACGCGGGCAATGACCTCCTTGTAGCCGCCATGCTCGCCTTCGTTTTCGGAAAGAATCTCCAGACGCCAGCCGCGACGCTCCGCATAGCGCGAATACATGCGGAACAGATCGCCGGAGAAGATCGCCGCTTCATCGCCACCGGTACCGGCGCGGATTTCGAGGAAGACATTGCGCCCGTCGTTAGGGTCCTTGGGCAGGAGCATGCGTTGCAAGGCGCTTTCCAGTTGGACCAACTGCTCGCGGGCCTCGCGCACTTCCTCGGCGGCCATTTCACGCATGTCCGGGTCGCTGTCCTTGAGCAACGCCTGCGCGCCTTCGAGGTCCGCCATCACCTTGGACCACTGCTGGTAGCCCAGCACCACCGGTTCGAGTTCGGCATATTCTCTGGAATAGGCGCGGAAACGGGTTTGCTCGGAAATGACTTCAGCGTCGCCCAGCAAGGCGGTCAGTTCCTCGAATCGATCCTGGATCGTGTCCAGCTTGTTGAGCAGTGACGCTTTCATTGCGGCGGTTTATCCGTTGAGCCCTCATTGAGGGCAAAGAGTTCCTGGGCCATGGCCAGCGCATCGACGCGGCCTTCGGCGGAGAGCTTTTTCATGTGCACGCTGGGGGCGTGCAGCAGCTTGTTGGTCAGGCCCCGCGCCAGTTGCGCGAGCACCTCTTCGGCATTGCCGCCGTTGGCCAGCAGGCGCATGGCTTTCTGCAATTCTTCGTCGCGCAGGCGTTCGCCTTGCTGGCGATAGGCCTTGAGCACATCCACGGCCGCCAGCTCGCGCAGGCGCAGCATGAAGTCGTCGGCGCCCACGCTCACCAGTTCTTCGGCCGCCTGAGCGGCACCCTGGCGGGTTTTCAGGTTCTCGGCAACCACTTCGTGCAGGTCGTCGACCGTATAAAGGTAGACGTCATCCAGCTCGCCGACCTCGGGCTCGATATCGCGTGGTACGGCAATATCGACCATGAAGATCGGTTTGTGTCGGCGCAGCTTGAGCGCACTTTCGACCGCACCCTTGCCCAGAATCGGCAGCTGGCTGGCGGTCGAACTGATGACGATGTCGCTGTTCACCAGCTCCTGCGGAATGTCGGACAGCAGCACGGCATGGGCGCCGAACTGCGCGGCCAGGGTGCTGGCACGTTCTAGCGTGCGGTTGGCGACCACGATGCGCTTGACCCCCTGCTCGTGCAGGTGGCGTGCAACCAGGGTAATGGTTTCGCCCGCGCCGATGAGCAACGCCTGGCTGCGCGCCAGATCGCTGAAGATCTGCTTGGCCAGGCTGACGGCGGCGAAGGCCACCGACACCGGGTTTTCGCCGATGGCGGTATCAGTACGTACCTGCTTGGCAGCGCTGAACGTGGCCTGGAACAGGCGCCCCAGCAGCGGCCCGATGGTGCCGGCCTCGCGGGCCACGGCGTAGGCGGATTTCATCTGCCCCAGAATCTGCGGTTCGCCCAGCACCAGCGAATCGAGCCCGGAAGCGACCCGCATCATGTGACGAACAGCCGCATCCTCTTCATGCACATAGGCGCTCGCGCGCAGCTCGTCGACGCTCAAACGGTGGTATTCGGCCAGCCAGCGCAGCACGGCATCGGCGGCCAGGTGATCCTGTTCGATGTACAGTTCGCTGCGATTGCAGGTCGAGAGGATCGCAGCCTCACGGCTGTCGGTCAGTCGGCAAAGCTGCTGCAGGGCCTCTACCAGCTGCTCCGGGGTAAACGCCACGCGCTCGCGCACGTCTACCGAAGCAGTCTTGTGGTTGATACCGAGGGCGAGAAAGGCCATTCAAGGTCGCTGATGATGTCGAGGAGCCGGTAATTGTCCTACTTCGTCCGGTCCAGAACAACCACCGCTATCTATTGTCCTAATAGGCAACCTCGAGTTATGGGTTTGACCTGTGGCTTGTGTCATGATGATCCGACCGCAGGTAAGCCGCCAAAATCCCCTCTATGAATAGAACCTCCACGTTGCTCCTCGCCTTCGCCTTGCTGCAGGGCTGCCAGTCCTGGCCAGCCAGAGAGCAAGCGACTCCGGTCCCCGTGGCGCAGCCGGCGCCCACGCCGGACGAGACGCCCAAGGTCTACGGCTCGTTCAGCGAGGAAACCGTGTTCAGCCTGCTCAGCGCGGAACTGGCCGGCCAGCGCGACCGTTTCGATCTTGCCTTGGGCAACTACGTCACCCAGGCCCGCAAGACCCAGGACCCGGGCATTTCCGAGCGCGCCTTCCGCATCGCCGAGTACCTGGGCGCCGATCAACCGGCGCTGGAAACCGCCTTGCTGTGGGCCAAGAATGCGCCCACCGACCTGGACGCCCAGCGCGCTGCCGCGATTCAACTGGCACGCAATGGCAAGTACGACGAGTCGCTGGTGTACATGGAAAAAGTCCTGCAGGGCCAGGGCGATACCCATTTCGACTTTCTCGCGCTGTCGGCCGCCGACACCGACGAAAGCACCCGGCGTGGCCTGCTGCAGAGCTTCGAACGCCTGCTCGGAAAATACCCCGGCAACGGCCAGCTGATCTTCGGCAAGGCCTTGCTGATGCAACAGGACGGCAATACCGAGGGCGCCCTGACCCTGCTGGAAGACAACCCGCCGCAGGAAGGCGAAATTGCCCCGATCCTGCTCCGCGCCCGCCTGCTGGCCGCGCTCGATCGTGGCAGCGAAGCGATGCCGCTGCTGGAGAAGAACCTCAAGAAGATCCCCGACGACAAGCGCCTGCGCCTCACCTACGCCCGCATGCTGGTCGAGCAGAACCGCATGGACGATGCCAAGGTGCAGTTCGCCATTCTCGTGCAGCAATACCCCGACGATGACGAACTGCGTTACTCACTGGCGCTGGTCTGTCTGGAAGGCAAGGCGTGGGACGAAGCCTACAACTACCTGCAACAGCTGGTGGAACGTGGCAGCCATGTCGATTCCGCGCACCTGAACCTGGGCCGCATCGCCGAAGAGCGCGGTGATCCGCAGGCCGCGCTCGAGGAGTATGCACAGGTCGGCGTGGGCACCGACTACCTGCCCGCGCAGCTGCGCCAGGCCGACATCCTCATTGCCAACGGCCGCGCCGACGAAGCTTCACGGCGCCTGGCCGCAGCGCGTGATGCCCAGCCCGACTACGCCATCCAGCTGTACCTGATCGAAGCCGAAACCCTGTCGAACAACGACAAGGATCAGTCCGCCTGGCTGGTGCTGCAGAACGCTTTGAAGAAGAATCCCGACGATCCGAACCTGCTGTATACCCGCTCGATGCTGGCCGAAAAGCGCAACGACCTGGTGCAGATGGAGAAGGACCTGCGGGCCATTCTGGCACGCGAGCCGGACAATGCCATGGCGCTCAATGCCCTGGGCTACACGCTGTCGGATCGCACCACCCGCTTCGAAGAAGCCCGCGCGCTGATCGAGCGGGCGCACCAGATCAACCCGGAAGATCCGGCCGTGCTCGACAGCCTGGGCTGGGTCAACTATCGGCTGGGCAACCTCGACGCTGCCGAAGGCTATCTGCGCAGCGCGCTCGAACGCTTTCCCGATCATGAGGTGGCAGCCCACCTGGGCGAAGTGCTGTGGGCCAACGGCAAACAGCGCGAGGCCCGCCGCATCTGGGGCAAAGCCCTGCAAGAACAACCCGACAGCCCTATCCTGCGCAGCACCATCTTGCGCCTGACCGGTTCAGAGAATCTTTAATCCATGTCTGTTCGTCCTACCTCCTACATGCGTCATCTGCTGGTTGCCACGTTCATCGCCGTACTCACCGGCTGCGCCGGCATGGGCTCCCACGAAGCGTTGCAAGGCCAGGGCAACCCCCAGCAGTGGCAGGCGCACAAGCAACAGCTGACCCAGCTCGACGGCTGGGAAATCAACGGCAAGATCGGCATCCGCGCGCCCAAGGACTCCGGTTCCGGCACGCTGTACTGGCTGCAGCGCCAGGACTATTACGACATCCGCCTGTCTGGCCCATTGGGCCGCGGGGCAGCGCGTCTGACCGGACGCCTGGGCGATGTCAGCCTGGAAGTGGCCAATCAGGGCCGCTACCAGGCGACCACTCCCGAAGAATTGCTGGAACAGCAACTGGGCTGGAAGCTGCCGGTATCGCACCTGTCCTGGTGGGTCCGCGGCCTGCCGGCTCCCGACAGCAAGAGCCAGCTGACCCTGGACGGCAACAGCCGCCTGGCGGGCCTGGCGCAGGACGGCTGGACGGTCGAGTACCTGAGCTACGCCGAACAGAACGGCTATTGGCTGCCCGAGCGCATCAAGCTGCATGGCCAGGATCTGGACGTGACCCTGGTGGTCAAGGATTGGCAGCCGCGCCGGTTGGGGCAGTGACGTGAGCGAAGGTCTTTCCATGAATCCCGTGCTGACCCTGCCCGCCCCTGCCAAGCTCAACCTGATGTTGCACATTCTGGGCCGCCGCCCGGACGGCTATCACGAGTTGCAGACCCTGTTCCAATTTCTGGACCACGGCGACGAACTGGACTTCTCCCTGCGCAGCGACGGCGTCGTGCATCTGCATACCGAAATAGCCGACGTGCCCCACGACGGCAACCTCATCGTCAAGGCTGCGCGCCAGTTGCAGGCGCTGACCGGCACAACCCTGGGCGCGGACATCTGGCTGCGTAAGGTGTTGCCCATGGGCGGTGGCATTGGTGGCGGCAGCTCGGATGCCGCCACTACGCTTCTGGCCCTGAACCACCTGTGGCAGACCGGTTGCAGCGAAGATCAGCTTGCCCAGCTGGGTCTCGCCCTGGGTGCCGATGTGCCGGTATTCGTCCGCGGCCACGCGGCCTTCGCCGAGGGTGTGGGCGAGAAACTCACCCCGGTCGAACTGCCCGAACCCTGGTTTCTCGTACTGGTACCGCAAGTCTCTGTTAGTACAGCGGAAATTTTTTCCGATCCGTTGTTGACACGTGACTCGGCACCCATTAAAGTGCGCCCCGTTCTTGAGGGAAACAGTCGTAATGACTGCCAGCCAGTAGTAGAGCGCCGTTACCCAGATGTACGTAACGCACTGAATTTGCTCAACAAATTCACTGAAGCTCGGCTAACAGGCACTGGAAGTTGTGTGTTTGGGGCCTTCCCAAGCAAAGCGGAAGCTGATAGAGTTTCGCACCTTCTTGCAGACACCCTTTCAGGGTTCGTAGCCAAGGGAAGCAACGTTTCGATGTTGCATCGCAAGCTGCAAAGTCTGTAACAGGAAACGAGTGCTGGGCACTCGGATGTTTCAAGCTACAGGGGCGTCGCCAAGCGGTAAGG
>NZ_DJUS01000090.1:0-1600 GCF_002438365.1 Pseudomonas sp. UBA6276 | reverse complement strand
CGTTGGTTCGAATCCAGCCGCCCCTGCCATTTTCCTATACTCATCCAGGTATACCCTCAGCCGGCAGGTACTGCGCGTGTCCAAGATGATGGTCTTTGCGGGGAATTCAAACCCCGATCTGGCTCGACGCGTTGTGCGTCAGCTGCATATCCCTCTCGGTGATGTCTCCGTCAGCAAGTTTTCCGATGGTGAAATCAGCACCGAGATCAATGAAAACGTTCGCGGTAAAGACGTCTTCATTATCCAGCCTACATGTGCGCCGACCAACGATAACCTGATGGAACTGGTGCTGATGGCTGATGCCTTCCGCCGCTCCTCGGCTTCGCGCATCACCGCCGTGATCCCCTACTTCGGTTACGCTCGGCAAGACCGCCGTCCGCGCTCTGCCCGTGTGGCAATCAGCGCCAAGGTCGTCGCCGACATGCTGACCGTCGTGGGCATCGACCGTGTACTCACCGTCGACCTTCACGCGGACCAGATTCAGGGCTTCTTCGATATCCCGGTAGATAACATCTACGGCTCCCCGGTTCTGGTGGACGATATCGAAGACCAGCGCTTCGAGAATCTCATGATCGTTTCCCCCGACATTGGTGGCGTCGTGCGTGCACGCGCCGTGGCCAAGTCCCTGGGCGTCGATCTGGGCATCATCGACAAGCGCCGTGAAAAGGCCAATCACTCCGAAGTGATGCACATCATCGGTGATGTCGAAGGTCGCACCTGTATCCTGGTCGACGACATGGTCGATACCGCCGGCACCCTGTGCCATGCGGCCAAGGCCCTGAAAGAACATGGCGCGGCCAAGGTGTTCGCCTATTGCACCCACCCGGTTCTGTCGGGCCGTGCGATCGAGAACATCGAGAAATCCGTGCTGGACGAGCTGGTGGTGACCAACACCATCCCGCTGTCCGCAGCCGCACAAGCCTGTGGGCGTATCCGTCAACTGGATATCGCTCCGGTTGTTGCCGAGGCGATGCGTCGCATCAGCAACGAAGAATCGATCAGCGCGATGTTCCGCTGAGGGCCCTGCCCTTCGCAAGCACCGCTCTGACGAAAAGCGCCCCGGCCCGACACTCTTGTCGGGCCGGGGCTTTTTTGCCCGTATCGCCTTGGCGCTGGTCGCAAACGCTGGGCGAACGTGGTTATTTTGGAGAAACACATGAACGATTTTACTTTGAATGCCGAAGCGCGTTCCGACCTGGGGAAAGGTGCGAGCCGCCGCCTGCGTCGTCTCGCCAGCCTGGTTCCAGCTGTTGTCTACGGTGGCGACAAAGCCCCTGAGTCCATCAGCATGCTGGCCAAGGAAGTCACCAAGCTGCTCGAAAACGAGGCTGCCTTCAGCCACGTGATCGAATTGAACATCGGTGGCACCAAGCAGAACGTCCTGATCAAGGCACTGCAGCGTCACCCAGCCAAGGGTCACGTCCTGCACGCTGACTTCGTACGCGTGATCGCCGGCCAGAAACTGACCGCCATCGTGCCTCTGCACTTCATGAACCAGGAACCGGCTGTCAAGAAAGGCGGTGAGATCTCGCACACCGAGACCGAGCTGGAAGTGACCTGCCTGCCGAAAGACCTGCCTGAGTTCATCGAAGTCGACATG
>NZ_DJUS01000091.1:0-11675 GCF_002438365.1 Pseudomonas sp. UBA6276 | reverse complement strand
GCGCCTGGGCGCCAAGGGTCTGTTGCTGTTGCCGCACTACCTGACCGAAGCCAGCCAGGACGGCGTGGCCGCCCACGTCGAAGCCGTGTGCAAATCGGTCAACATCGGCGTCATCGTCTACAACCGCAACGTCTGCCGTCTGAACGCACCGCTGCTCGAGCGTCTGGCCGAAACCTGCCCGAACCTGATCGGCTACAAGGACGGCCTGGGCGATATCGAGCTGATGGTGTCGATCCGTCGCCGTCTGGGCGACCGTTTCAGCTACCTGGGTGGCCTGCCGACCGCCGAAGTCTATGCTGCTGCCTACAAGGCGCTGGGCGTACCGGTCTATTCGTCCGCCGTGTTCAACTTCATTCCGAAGACCGCGATGGACTTCTACCACGCGATCGCCGCTGACGATCACGCGACCGTGGGCAAGTTGATCGACGACTTCTTCCTGCCTTACCTGGACATCCGCAACCGCAAGTCGGGCTATGCCGTCAGTATCGTCAAGGCTGGCGCCAAGATCGCAGGCTACGACGCAGGTCCGGTGCGCACCCCGCTGACCGACCTGACCGGTGAAGAGTATGAAATGCTCGCTGCGCTGATGGACAAGATGGGTCCGCAGTAAGCTTCGGAACCGCGGTGCGGCTTTCGCGGCCGCTGACCGCTCCTACGGGGATCTTGCAGGTGCTGGGGATCTCTGTGGGAGCGGGGCGGGCCCGCCAAAGGGCTGCTGCATACACACGCTTTGCCAGAATTTCCCCGCCTCATCCCCCTATCCTCGCTATCATTGTCGTCTGACTCCAGGCAACAGGTTCCCTCGGCATGCTCGCCCTATTTCTGCAGACCCTGAACGTGACCGCTCCGGTGTTCGCCATGCTGTTTTTGGGCTATGGGCTGAAGCGGATCGAGTGGATCAACGACAACTTCATCAAGACCGCCTCGGCCTTGGTGTTCAACGTCTGCATGCCGTCCTTGCTGTTCCTGGGCATCTACCATGCCGACCTGCGCTCGGCGCTCAAGCCCGGTTTGCTGGTGTATTTCGTGGTGGCCACGGTGGGCAGCTTCGCCATCGCCTGGTGGATCGCCACCAAGCGTTGTCCGGAGGTCGATCGCGGCGTCTTCACCCAAGGCGCATTTCGCGGCAACAACGGCGTCATTGGCCTGGCTCTGGCCGGCAGCATGTATGGTGACTACGGCATCTCTCTGGGCTCGATCCTCGCGGGCCTGGTGATCGTGCTCTACAACTCGTTGTCCGTCGTGGTGCTGGCGATCTACAGCCCCAACATCAAGTCCGACCCCTTGAGCATCTGCAAGAGCATCCTGGTCAACCCGCTGATCATCAGCGTGGTCACGGCCGTGCCCTTCGCCTGGCTGCAGGTGCCCATCCCCAACTGGATCCTGACCTCTGCCGATTATGTCGCGCAGATGAGCCTGCCGCTGGCACTGATCTGCATCGGCGGCACCCTGTCACTGGCCGCCTTGCGCAGCAGCGGTTCGGTGGCCCTGAGCGCCAGCGCGGTGAAAATGATCCTGCTGCCGATCGTCGGTACATTCGGTGCCTGGCTGTTGGGCTTTCGCGGGGCGGAACTGGGCATTCTGTTCCTGTATATTGGCGCTCCTTCGGCCTCGGTCGGTTATGTCATGGTGCGGGCCAGCGGCGGCAACTATTCGCTCGCCGCCGCCATCATCGTGATCACCACCCTGGCGGCGGCCATCACCACCAATATCGGAATTTTCCTGTTGCAGTGGGGCGGCTGGATCTAGACGCTGCTTGCCCACCGGCAAGCATTTACCCGCTAAGGAACCGCAATGGATGATCAATCCACCCCCGAAGGTCTGCATCGGGGTCTGAAAAACAGGCATATCCAGCTCATTGCCCTGGGCGGCGCCATCGGCACCGGCCTGTTTCTGGGCATTGCCCAGACCATCGGCATGGCCGGCCCTTCGGTGATCCTGGGCTACGCCATCGGCGGCCTCATCGCTTTCTTCATCATGCGTCAACTCGGTGAGATGGTCGTCGAGGAACCGGTCACCGGGACCTTCAGCCATTTCGCCAACCGCTACTGGAGTGGCCTGGCCGGCTTCATGTCCGGCTGGAACTACTGGGTGCTGTACGTGCTGGTGGGCATGGCCGAGCTGACCGCCGTGGGCATCTACATCAAGTACTGGTGGCCGGACGTGCCCACCTGGGCCTCGGCCGCGGTGTTCTTCGTGCTGATCAACGCGATCAACATGTTCCAGGTGAAGATCTATGGCGAGATGGAGTTCTGGTTCTCGTTGATCAAGGTGGCGGCCATCGTCAGCATGATCGGCTTCGGCGCCTGGATGCTGGCCACCGGCAATGGCGGGCCCGATGCCAGCGTCGCCAACCTCTGGCAATATGGCGGCTTCTTCCCCAACGGCATCGGGGGCCTGACCTTGGCCATGGCGGTGATCATGTTCTCCTTCGGCGGTTTGGAACTGGTCGGCATCACCGCCGCCGAAGCCGATGATCCCAAGCGCAGCATACCCAAGGCCACCAACCAGGTGATCTACCGCATCCTGCTGTTCTACGTGGGTGCCTTGACCATCCTGCTGTCGCTGTACCCGTGGCAAAAAGTAGTCGAGGGCGGCAGTCCATTCGTGATGATCTTCCACGCGCTGGACAGCAACGTAGTGGCCACCGTACTCAATGTGGTGGTGCTGACCGCAGCGCTGTCGGTCTACAACAGCTGCGTCTACTGCAACAGCCGCATGTTGTTCGGCCTGGCGGTGCAGGGTGACGCACCCAAGACCCTGCTCAAGGTCAACCGTCGTGGCGTGCCCATGAAAGCACTGGGGATTTCCGCGCTGGCAACCGGCTTGAGCGTGCTCATCAACTACCTGATGCCGGGCGAGGCGTTTGGCTTGCTGATGGCGCTGGCCGTGTCTGCGCTGGTCATCAACTGGGGCATCATCAGTATCACGCACTTGAAGTTCCGCAAGGCCATGCGCGCCAACGGTCATGCAACGTTCTTTCCGAGCTGGGGTTACCCGATCACCAACTGGGTATGCCTGGCGTTCCTGGCAGCGATTCTGGTGATCATGTACATGACCCCAGGCATCCGCATTTCGGTGTTGTTGATTCCCGTATGGCTCGGGGTACTGGCCGTGGCCTGGATGTTCAAGAAGCGTCAGGGGTAGGTCGCGTCGTTCAGTGCTGTCGACGCCAGGCGCGCAGGGTGCCCCAGAGTACCACTGCCGCCAGTACTGGCAGCACGTAGAACAGCATCAGCTCTTCCAGTCTCGCCGCCAGCGGCATGCCCGTGGTGAAGGTCACTACATGCAGGCCATAGGCAGCGTAGAGCCCCAGCAGCACCAGCCCCTCGACCCGTGTGACGCGGTATCCCGAGTAGAACAGGGGCAGGCACAGCAGCGTGACGCCCAGCATGACCGGCAGGTCGAAATCCAGCGCATTGGGCGAAACGCTCAAGGGCGCTGGCGCCAGCACGGCGGTCAGGCCAAGCACGCCGAGCAGGTTGAACAGATTGCTGCCGATCACGTTACCTACGGCTATCTCACGGTGACCGCGCAACGCGGCCACCAGCGAGGTGGCCAGCTCTGGAAGAGAAGTGCCGACGGCCACGATGGTCAATCCGATCACCCGATCCGACAGGCCGAAATCGGTGGCCAGTTCCAGCGCCGCTTCCAGCAGCCAGTGGCTTCCGGCAACCAGCAGCAGCAAACCGCCGAGCATCATGCCCAGGCACTTGAGCCAGGGGGCGGTGCCCTGTGGCGTCGCCACCCGGCCCGGATGCCGCGACTGGCGCCATAGCACGCCCAGGTAGCCGACCAGGCCCAGAAGCAGGATGCCACCTTCCAGGCGCCCGAGTTGTTCGTTCCAAGCCAGTCCGAACACCAGCGCGCTGGCACCGATCAGCAACGGGATATCGAGCCGCAGCAGTTGCCGGGACACCCGCAACGGAATGATCAGCGCGGACAACCCCAGGGTCACCAGCAAGCTGAAGATGTTGCTGCCCACCAGGCTGCCCACGGCGATGTCGGGCGTACCAACGAACGTCGCCTGCAGGCTGACCGCCAGCTGCGGCACACTGCTGCCCAGGGCCACGACGCCCAGGCCCACCACCAGCGGCCTGACCTTCAGCGCAGCCGCCAGGCGCACGGCGCCGCGCACCAGCCATTCGGCCCCGGCAATCAGCAGCAACAGCCCTGCGAACAATTGCAGCAAGGTGGGTCCAGGCAAGGTGGCGAGATTGAAAATGACGGCGGCTCCGAGTCAGTCTTGCAGGGTTTGCACGCGCACGCGAGCGGTGCCGCTGCGCAGCATGCCCAGTTTTTCTGCCGCGCCCTTGGACACATCGATCAAGCGCCCGCGTGATTGAGGACCACGGTCGTTGATCCGCACGATGACGTTGCGCTGGTTGGCCAGATTGGTCACCACCACCCGGGTACCGAATGGTAGCTGGCGGTGGGCCGCGGTCAGGCCGTGCTGATCGAAGCGTTCGCCACTGGCCGTGCGCGCGCCATGGTGGCGTGCGCCGTAATAGGAGGCGACCCCGTCACGGTCGTAACCGCGGGGGTCGATGATGCCGTTCTGGCTGGCGCAACCGGCCAACAATGCAATCGCGCCGGCACACACGACATGACGCCCAAATGAACAAACCCCCCGTAGTAGCGGCGCAAGCCGCGTCGGCGGTATCCCCGGTCCGTCTGAATCACCGCGTCGGAGCCACACGCGGCTTGCGCCGCTGCTACAGGGGGTGCGCTGTTGCATCAACCGGCCAGCTTGCTCTTGAGCAGCTCGTTGACCTGCTGCGGGTTGGCCTTGCCCTTGGACGCTTTCATGGCCTGACCGACGAAGAAACCGAACATCTTGCCGCGTTTGGCCTCGTCTGCCGCACGGTACTGTTCGACCTGCTCGGCGTTGGCGGCCAACACTTCGTCCAGCACCTTCTCGATGGCACCGCTGTCGGTGACCTGTTTCAAGCCGCGCGCCTCGATGATCTGGTCGGCATCGCCTTCACCATTGGCCATGGCTTCGAAGACCATCTTGGCGATCTTGCCGGAGATGGTGTTGTCTCTGATGCGCTGCAGCATGCCACCCAGTTGCGCGGCGCTGACCGGCGATTCCTCGATTTCCACGCCCTGCTTGTTCAGCAGGCTGCCCAGCTCGACCATGACCCAGTTGGCGGCCAGCTTGGCATCGCCGCAGATGCCCACGACCTGCTCGAAGAAGTCAGCCTGCTCGCGGCTCGAAGCCAATACGCTGGCATCGTACGCGGACAAACCAAATTCGTTCTGGAAGCGCTCACGCTTGGCCGGCGGCAGCTCCGGCAGGGTCGCCCGGGTGGTTTCCAGGAACGAATCCTCGATCACCACCGGCAGCAGGTCGGGATCGGGGAAGTAACGGTAGTCGTTGGCTTCCTCCTTGCTGCGCATGGCCCGCGTCTCGTCCTTGTTCGGATCGTACAGGCGGGTTTGCTGAACGACCTTGCCACCGTCCTCGATCAGCTCGATCTGGCGCGCGATCTCGCTGTTGATGGCGCGTTCGATGAAGCGGAACGAGTTGACGTTCTTGATCTCGCAGCGTGTGCCGAACTCGACCTGGCCCTTGGGCCGGATCGAGACGTTGCAGTCGCAGCGCAGCGAGCCTTCGGCCATGTTGCCGTCACAGATGCCCAGGTAGCGGACCAGCGCATGGATCGCCTTGACGTAGGCCACGGCTTCCTTGGCGCTGCGCATGTCGGGCTCGGACACGATTTCCAGCAGCGGTGTGCCAGCTCGGTTGAGGTCGATACCCGTGCTGCCGCTGAAGTCCTCGTGCAGGCTCTTGCCGGCGTCCTCTTCCAGGTGCGCGCGGGTCACGCCGATGCGCTTGACCGTGCCGTCTTCCAGGGTGATGTCCAGGTGGCCCTTGCCGACGATCGGCAGCTCCATCTGGCTGATCTGGTAGCCCTTGGGCAGATCAGGGTAGAAGTAGTTCTTGCGCGCGAACACGTTGTGCTGGCCGATCTCGGCATCGATGGCCAGACCGAACATCACGGCCATGCGCACGGCTTCCTGGTTGAGCACCGGCAGCACGCCGGGCATGCCCAGGTCGACCAGGCTGGCCTGGGTGTTCGGCTCGGAACCGAAGGTGGTGGAACTGCCGGAGAAAATCTTCGACTGGGTGGCGAGCTGGGTATGAATCTCCAGCCCGATCACGACTTCCCATTGCATGATGTTTCTCCTTAGAAGCCTTCAGGCGCGCGAGTGTGCCAGTCGGTGACTTGCTGGTACTGGTGCGCCACGTTGAGCAGGCGGCCTTCCTGGAAGTAAGGGGCCAGCAGTTGCACGCCGACCGGCAGACCATCGACGAAACCGGCCGGCATCGACAGGCCGGGCAGGCCGGCCAGGTTGGCGGTGATCGTGTAGATGTCTTCCAGGTAGGCGGCCACCGGATCGGCGTTCTTGGCCCCCAGTTTCCAGGCCGGATTCGGCGTGGTCGGGCTGAGGATCATGTCGACGTCTTCGAAGGCGGCCATGAAATCGTTCTTGATCAGGCGGCGAATCTTCTGCGCCTGTAGGTAATAGGCGTCGTAGTAGCCGGCCGACAGGGCATAGGCACCGACCATGATGCGACGCTGCACTTCCGCGCCGAAGCCTTCGGCGCGCGAGCGCTTGTACAGATCGGTCAGATCCTTGGGGTTCTCGCAGCGGTAGCCGAAGCGCACGCCATCGAAGCGCGACAAATTCGAGGACGCTTCGGCCGGCGCGATCACGTAGTAGGCGGCGATCGCCTGCTGCATGTTTGGCAGGCTGATGTGCTTGATCACCGCGCCGAGTTTTTCCAGCGCCTGGATGCTGGCCTGTACCCGTTCGGCGATGCGCGGGTCGAGGCCGGCACCGAAGTATTCCTTCGGCACGCCGATGCGCAGACCCTGCAGGGAGTCGCCCAGGGTGGCGCTGTAGTCCGGAACCGGCTCATCGATACTGGTGGAGTCCTGCGGATCGAAGCCCGCCATGCCTTGCAGGAGCAGGGCGCAGTCTTCGGCGTTGCGCGCCAGCACGCCGGCCTGATCGAGGCTGGAGGCGTAGGCGATCATGCCCCAGCGCGACACCCGGCCGTAGGTCGGTTTGATGCCGGTGAGATTGGTGAAGGCGGCGGGTTGGCGAATCGAGCCGCCGGTGTCGGTACCTGTGGCCACTGGCAGCAGACGCGCGGCCACGGCCGCAGCCGAACCGCCCGACGAGCCGCCGGGCACATGCGCCAGGTTCCAGGGGTTCTTCACCGCGCCGTAGTGGCTGTTCTCGTTGGCCGAGCCCATGGCGAATTCGTCCATGTTCAGCTTGCCCAGTGTGACCGCGCCGGCCGCATTGAGCTTGGCCACCACGGTGGCGTCGTAGGGCGCCTCGAAGTTGTCCAGCATCCTGGACCCGCAGCTGGTGCGGATGCCTTGGGTGCAGAACAGATCCTTGTGGGCCAGCGGCACGCCCAGCAGGGCACCGCTTTCACCGTTGGCGCGGCGCACATCGGCGGCCTGTGCCTGGGCAATGGCGTGCTCGGGGGTGACGGTGATGAAGCTGTTGAGCTGCGGGTCCAGCCGGGCGATGCGCGCCAGCAGGGTGCGGGTCAACTCTTCGGCGGAAAATTTCTTGTCGGCGAGTCCGCGGGCGATCTCGGCCAGTGTCAGTTGATGCATGGCAGGCTCTTTTCCCTTTACTCGATGACTTTCGGAACCAGGTACAGGCCGTTCTCGACCGCCGGCGCAATGGCCTGGTAGGCGTCGCGTTGGTTGCGTTCGGTCACCTGGTCGGCGCGCAGCCGCTGGCTCGCTTCCAGTGGGTGGGCCAGGGGTTCGATGCCGCGGGTGTCGACCGCTTGCATCTGGTCGACCAGGCCCAGAATGCTGTTCAGTGCTTCGATGGTGCGTGGCAGATCGGCGTCATTCAGGCCCAGACGGGCCAGGTGAGCGATCTTTTCCACGTCGCAGCGTTCAAGCGCCATGGGGGTCTCCGGTGGAAAATGAAATACGGCAGGGCCGTGGTTTTGGGGAACACAATCGCACTTTTGCGGTCATATGGCCGCGATCGAGTGCAGGCGTGCCCGGAAAAACAGCCAATTTAACATATTGGCGCCTTGCCCAAAATCCCCGCCGTTGTTAGAGTTTGCCGCACTTTTTTACCCACGCGTTGCCTAGGGTCCTTTTCCCATGTTCAAGAAACTGCGTGGCATGTTTTCCAGCGATCTTTCCATCGACCTGGGCACTGCCAACACCCTTATTTACGTGCGTGAGCGCGGTATCGTTCTGAATGAGCCATCGGTTGTGGCCATTCGGACCCACGGTAATCAGAAAAGTGTCGTTGCGGTCGGTACCGAAGCCAAGCGCATGCTCGGTCGTACACCCGGCAACATCGCCGCCATTCGCCCCATGAAGGACGGCGTCATCGCCGACTTCAGCGTCTGCGAAAAGATGCTGCAATATTTCATCAACAAGGTGCACGAAAACAGCTTCCTGCAGCCCAGCCCGCGCGTGCTGATCTGTGTGCCTTGCAAGTCCACCCAGGTGGAGCGTCGTGCCATCCGTGAATCGGCGCTCGGCGCCGGTGCCCGCGAAGTGTTCCTGATCGAAGAGCCCATGGCAGCCGCCATCGGTGCCGGTTTGCCGGTCGAGGAAGCACGCGGTTCGATGGTCGTCGACATCGGCGGTGGTACCACCGAAATCGCCCTGATCTCGCTCAATGGCGTGGTTTACGCCGAGTCCGTGCGCGTGGGCGGCGACCGCTTCGACGAAGCCATCGTCACCTACGTGCGTCGCAACTACGGCAGCCTGATCGGCGAATCCACCGCCGAGCGCATCAAGCAGGAAATCGGCACCGCCTACCCGGGCGGCGAAGTGCGTGAAGTCGACGTGCGCGGCCGCAACCTGGCCGAGGGCGTGCCACGCGCCTTCACCCTGAACTCCAACGAAGTGCTGGAGGCTCTGCAGGAGTCCCTGGCCACGATCGTGCAGGCGGTCAAGAGCGCGCTGGAGCAGTCGCCTCCGGAGTTGGCCTCGGATATCGCCGAGCGCGGCCTGGTGCTGACCGGTGGTGGCGCGCTGCTGCGCGACCTCGACAAGCTGCTGGCCCAGGAAACCGGCCTGCCGGTAATCGTCGCCGAAGATCCGCTGACGTGTGTGGCTCGTGGTGGCGGCCGTGCCCTGGAAATGATGGACAAGCACACCATGGATCTGCTCTCCAGCGAGTAACTTCGCGGGAAAGATTCCTGGGGCCGTTTACAGGTAGCGTCTTCGATGCTACCTGTATGCGTCCTGTACTTTCGATCCGGGCCGGTTTGCCGTCACATGAATGACCACATGAACATTTGCCTGGGAGGAGCGGCTTATTAAACCGCTTTTCACCAAGGGCCCCTCACTGGGCGTGCGCCTGTTGGTGCTGGTCGTGCTGTCGGTCGCGCTGATGGTGGTCGACGCGCGCTTCACCCTGCTCAAGCCCGTGCGCAGCGAAATGTCGCTGGTGCTGATGCGTGCCTATTGGGTCACCGATCTGCCACAACGTCTGTATGAAGGCGTTGCCAGCCAGTTTGGCAGCCGCACAGAGTTGTTGGCCGAAAACGAGAAACTCAAGACCGAAGCCCTGTTGTTGCAGGGTCGCCTGCAAAAGCTGGCGGCGCTGACCGAACAGAACGTGCGCCTGCGCGAGTTGCTCAACTCCTCGGCGCTGGTGAACGAAAAGGTCGAGGTCGCCGAGCTGATCGGCATGGACCCGAACCCGTTCACCCATCGCATCCTGATCAACAAGGGCGAACGCGACGGCGTGGTGCTCGGTCAGCCGGTGCTCGACGCACGCGGCCTGATGGGGCAGGTGGTCGAATTGATGCCCTACACCTCGCGTGTGCTGCTGCTCACCGACACCACCCACAGCATCCCGGTGCAGGTCAACCGCAACGGCCTGCGCGCTATCGCCAGTGGCACGGGGAATCCCGAACGCCTGGAACTGCGCCATGTGGCCGATACCGCGGACATCAAGGAAGGCGACCTGCTGGTCAGCTCGGGCCTGGGGCAGCGTTTCCCGGCCGGGTATCCGGTGGCCACGGTCAAGGAAGTTATCCACGATTCCGGCCAGCCCTTCGCCATCGTGCGCGCGGTGCCGACCGCCGCCCTGAACCGCAGCCGTTATCTGTTGCTGGTGTTCAGCGACAGCCGGTCGCCGGAGCAGCGCGCCACCGAGGCCGCGCAGGCTCAGGAAGCCGCCGATCGCCAAGGCGCGGCACCCGAAGCCAGCACTCCGACGACGCCAACCACGGCGCCGGCTGCCGCTGCACCCGCCACACCCGCGCACAGCACCGCACCGGCCGCCACCCCCGCGCACACGACCCCGGCGACACCTTCGCGGTCCGCGCCGGCTACAACACGGGAGAGGCAATAATGGTGGGTACTCGCTCGCGCAATGGCTGGGTCATCTGGGTGACCTTCATCGTCGGCCTGTTGCTTTGTGTGTCGCCGATGCCGCAGTTCATGGAAGTATTGCGGCCGCTGTGGCTGGCCCTGCTGCTGGCCTACTGGACGCTCTCGGTACCGCACAAGGTGGGCATGACCACCGCCTGGGTCCTGGGGCTGGCGCAGGACGTGCTGTTCGGCACACTGCTTGGGCAGAACGCGCTCATCCTCAGCCTCATCACCTTCCTCATCCTGTCCCTGGCCCAGCGCATGCGCATCTTCCCGATGTGGCAGCAGAGCCTGGTCATCCTCGTGGTCTTCGGCCTGGCGCAGTTGGTCCAGCTGTGGCTGAGCGCCTTGACCGGCAATCGTCAACCTACCTTGGCCCTGCTGCTGCCTGCGCTGATGAGCGCTTTGCTCTGGCCGTGGGTCAGCTATCTGCTGCGCGGCTTGCGCAAGCGCCTGGGCATCAACTGACGGGCCCGTGCGCGGCCCGACGCGGAGACGCCTCGCATGTCTACCCTGTACCTGGCTTCCAGCTCGCCACGACGGCGTGAACTGCTGACACAGATCGGCGTCCCGTTCACCGTGGTCAAGGCACCCATCGACGAAACGCCGCAGGCCGGTGAAGGCAGCTTTGCCTACGTACAACGCATGGCCGAAGAAAAGGCCCGCTCCGGCTGGGAGTCGCTGCCGCAGCCAGGCAGCGGTCATGTGCTGGGAGCAGACACGGCGGTCATCGCTCAAGGCTGCATTCTCGGCAAGCCGCGCGACGAGGCCGAGGCCTTGGCGATACTGGCGCTGTTGTCCGGCAGCACTCACGAGGTGATCACCACCGTGGCGCTGTTCGACGGTGCCCGCATGGACACCTGCACAGCGTCGGCGCGGGTCACCTTCCGCCCTGTTGACGAGGCCGAGGCCCGTGCCTATTGGGCCAGCGGCGAGCCGGCGGACAAGGCGGGCGGTTATGGCATTCAGGGTCTGGGTGCAATATTCGTAGAAAAGCTCGAAGGCAGTTATTCTGCCGTCGTCGGTCTGGGTTTGTTCGAAACCGCGGCGCTGCTGCAACGCAACGGCATCGCCTGCTGGCAAGCGTCCTGAGAAGGGCCTTGCGGGCGCGTCATCGCCACTACAATAAAGACACCAGGAACGAGACCCAGCCATGAGCGAAGAGATTCTGATCAACATCACGCCGATGGAATCGCGCGTGGCCGTGGTGGAAAACGGTGTCCTGCAAGAGGTGCATGTCGAGCGCACCCAGCGTCGCGGCATCGTCGGCAATATCTACAA
>NZ_DJUS01000029.1:0-7668 GCF_002438365.1 Pseudomonas sp. UBA6276 | reverse complement strand
CGCCGGCCTTGGCGATCTGGGCATCTTCAGCGGGCTTGACCCCGGACACGCCGACCGCGCCGATGACCTGGCCTTCGTGGATCAGCGGCACGGCGCCTTCCAGACACGTCATCAGATTACCGGACAGGAACGCGGTCCGCCCGTTGTTAACCATCTCTTCGAACACCACCGATTCCTTGCGCCCCAACGCCGAAGTGCGTGCCTTGCCCGGTGCGATGTAGGCCGTGCTGGCGGCGGCGCCGTCCAGCCGTTCGAACGCCAGCAGGTGACCGCCGTCGTCGACCACGGCAATGCCCACCGCCCAGTTGTTCTTCTGCGCTTCGGCGCGGGCAGCGGCGAGGATGCGGGTGACGTCTTCCTGGCCAAGAATCGGTTTGCTTTGCATGTGCTTCTCCAGTGCTGTTGTCGAGGGGTTCAAATAGCAATGTGTCAAAGGTGGGTGTCAATCGGCCATGGCTTGTTCCACCAGTTCGATCCAGTGCCGCACCGGGGTGCGTGCAGCACCGTCCAGATGGTTCTGGCAACCGATGTTGGCGGTGGCGATCACTTGCGGCGCGCCGCTTTCCAGAGCATTGAGGCGGTTGTCGCGTAGTTGCCGCGACAACACCGGCTGGGTCACCGAATAGGTGCCGGCCGAACCGCAGCACAGATGGCCGTCCGGCACATCGGTCAAATGAAAGCCCAAGCGTCGCAATAGCTGTTCGGTCACGCCACCCAGCTTCTGCGCGTGCTGCAAGGTGCATGGGCAGTGGAAGGCCATGCGCAGGTCGGTGTGGACGGCCAATTGCTCCACCGGCTCGTCGCGCAACACCTCGACCAGGTCCTTGGCCAGCCGGCTGACTGTCTGGGCCTTGGTCGCGTAGGCCGGATCCTGTTCCAGCAGGTGCCCGTAATCCTTGATGAAAGCGCCGCAGCCGCTGGCAGTCTGCACGATGGCTTCGGCGCCTGCTTCGATGGCCGGCCACCAGGCGTCGATGTTGTGCCGCGCTCGCTGCAGGCCGCGCGCTTGATCATCCAGGTGATAGTCCACCGCACCGCAGCAGCCAGCCTGACGAACCGCCGTGACGCTGATGCCCAGCCGGTCCAGCACGCGCGCGGCGGCGGCATTGGTATTGGGCGACAGCCCCGGCTGTACGCAACCTTCGAGCATCAGCACGCGACGTGCGTGTTGCGTGGCAGGGCGGGCCACGGCCGCGTGGACCTGACGCGGCAGCTTGTCCTTGAGGCGTTGCGGTAGCAATGGGCGAAAGGTCTGGCCCAGCTGGATCAACGCCTTGAATGCGCTCGGGTGGGGGGCCAGTGCACGCAGACCGCCGCGCAGCCAGCGTTGTTCCACAGGCCGCGGCACCGCCTGGTCCACCACTGCGCGACCGATGTCCAGCAGGTTGTGGTAGTCCACACCCGAGGGGCAGGTGGATTCGCAGTTGCGGCAGCTCAGGCAGCGATCCAGATGCTGCTGCGTGTGCGCCGTCACCTCGTGGCCTTCGAGCACTTGCTTGATCAGGTAGATGCGTCCGCGCGGCCCGTCCAGCTCGTCACCCAGCAATTGATAGGTGGGGCAGGTTGCATTGCAGAAGCCACAGTGCACGCAACTGCGCAGAATGCGTTCGGCTTCCTCGGCGCGTGGCAGCAAACGGGCCTGATCACTCAGTTGGGTCTGCATGGTTCAGGACTCCTGTTTCACAGCTGCGCGTAGAGGCGGCCGGGGTTGAAGATGCCTTGCGGGTCCAGCTGCGTCTTGAGCTGGCGGTGATAGCGCAGCAGCAAGTCGGGCAGGGGCTGGAACGGTTCGGGGGTGGTCCCTGCGGTGTAGCAGGTGACATGCCCTCCGACCGCCTCGACCACTTGCCGGATCGACGCGGCGCTGGCGCTGGATTTCAGCCAGCGCTGAGCGCCGCCCCAGTCGATCAATTGCTCGCCGGGCAGGTCGAGGATGCCGGTATTGTTGGGCAACGACAGGCGCCAGAGCGCTTCGGGCTGGGCGAAGAAGGGCAGGCGATGCTCGTTCAGGTCATCCCAGAACGCCGAGTCGATGGGCTCGCCGCCGATGCGTTCATGGGCAGCAGCCACCGATCCCTCGCCGCCTTCCAGGCGTAGGTAAAGCGCCTCATCGCTGTGGCATGCAGCACTGATCGGCATCGGCTGCTGGCCCCACTCGGCGAGCTTGAGCAAGGCGCGCTCGGCATCGCAGGCCAGCTTGATGCTGGAACAGGCGCGCGGTTTGGGCAGCACTTTGAGCGACACTTCAGTCAGCACACCCAGGGTGCCGAAACTGCCGGTCAACAGTCGCGACAGGTCATAACCGGCGACGTTCTTCATCACCTCACCGCCAAAACGCAAGTGCTTGCCCTGGCCGGTAATCACCCTCGTGCCTAGCACATAGTCGCGGGCCGAACCGGCCCATGGCCGTCGCGGCCCGGACAGTCCGGCGGCGACCGTGCCGCCCAGGGTGGCCTTCTCGCCATAGGCCGGTGGCTCGAACGGCAGCATCTGTCCCGCCTGCTCGACGGCGGCCCGCAGAGTCTGCAAAGGCGTACCGGCGCGTGCGGTGATCACCAGCTCAGTGGGGTCGTAGCTGACGATGCCGCAATGCACGCGGGTATCGAGCCGCTCACCGGCACCGATGCGGCCCAGGAACGCCTTGCTGTCACTGCCCTGGATGCACAGCGGACGGTCGTCGGCCAGAGCCTGTCGCACCTGATCCAGCAGTTGCTCGCTGGCGTCGAAATCGCGGTCGGCCATCAGAAGCGCTCCAGCTCGGGGAATGGCAGTTGCCCATGGTGGATATGCATGGCGCCGAATTCGGCGCAGCGCTGCAGGGTCGGAATGTTCTTGCCGGGGTTGAGCAGGCGATCGGGGTCGAACGCGGCTTTCACGGCATGGAACAGAGTCAGCTCGTCACTGTTGAACTGCGCGCACATCTGGTTGATTTTCTCGCGGCCCACGCCGTGCTCGCCGGTGATGCTGCCACCCACCGCCACGCACAACTCCAGAATCTTCCCACCCAACGCCTCGGCGCGTTCGAGCTCGCCCGGCTGGTTGGCATCGAACAGGATCAGCGGATGCATGTTGCCGTCCCCGGCATGAAACACGTTGGCCACGCGCAGATCGTACTGCTCGGACAGTTCGGTGATGCCCTTGAGCACGCCCGGCAGGGCGCGGCGCGGTATGGTGCCGTCCATGCAGTAGTAATCGGGCGAGAGCCGACCGACCGCCGGGAACGCGTTCTTGCGGCCGGCCCAGAAGCGCAGGCGCTCAGCTTCGTCCCGGGCCTGGCGTACCTCGGTCGCACCGGCCTCGGTCAACACCTGGTAGACGCGCTGGCAATCGTCGTGCACATCGGCTTCCACGCCATCGAGTTCGCACAGCAGAATCGCCTCGGCGTCCACTGGGTAGCCTGCGTGAATGAAGTCCTCGGCGGCGCGAATGGCCAGGTTGTCCATCATTTCCAGACCACCGGGAATGATCCCTGCCGCGATGATATCGGCGACCGCCGCGCCGGCTTTTTCCACCGAGTCGAAACTGGCCAGCAACACCTTGGCCACCTGCGGCTTGGGCAACAGCTTGACGGTAACCTCGGTGATGATGCCCAGCATGCCCTCCGAGCCGGTGAACAGGGCCAGCAGGTCGAAGCCAGGCGAGTCGAGCGCATCGCTGCCCAAGGTCAGGCGCTCACCCTCGATGGTGAGCATCTGCACCTTGAGCAGGTTGTGCACGGTCAAACCGTATTTGAGGCAGTGCACACCGCCAGCGTTTTCCGCGACGTTGCCGCCGATCGAACAGGCGATCTGTGACGAAGGATCCGGGGCGTAGTACAGACCATACGGTGCCGCCGCCTGGGAGATCGCCAGGTTGCGCACACCCGGCTGCACCCGTGCCGAACGCGCGACCGGATCGATGTCGAGAATCTGCTTGAAGCGCGCCATGACCAGCAGCACACCTTGTTCAAGCGGCAACGCCCCCCCGGACAGCCCGGTGCCTGCACCGCGTGCAACCACCGGTACCTTTCGCTCGTGACACAGCTTGAGCAACACCTCCACCTGTTCGAGCCGCTCGGGCAATACCACCAGCAGCGGTACGCTGCGATAAGCGCTCAGGCCATCACACTCGTAGGGGCGAAGGTCTTCGGCACGGTGCAGCACGGTCAGGTCAGGGAGTTGTGCGTGCAATGCCTGCACCAGAGCGGTTTTGTCCACCTTGGGCAGGACGCCGTCGATGCGTTCGTCGTAGAGGATGTTCATGGGCGCAGGTCACCGGCTTGTCGTTCTTATGCGCTCAACAGTGGTCGCAAACCACATGCCTGTCTACGCCTGGAACCACTGGTAGGACCAGTTCTTTTCACCTCGGGGCTTCTCTCGGTGCCTCTACTGGCTTATTTTCAGGGTCTCGCCGACAGTTCCCGGGGAATCCCGGGCAATGGTCCTACCAGCAGGCATGATATGCACAACAAACCTCAGATTGCCGATGTCGTGTGCGAGCGCATCGAGCGGCTTATCGTCGACGGCGTTCTCAAGACTGGCCAGCCTTTGCCATCGGAGCGGCGCCTGGTGGAAAAGCTCGGGGTATCACGTAATGCACTGCGCGAAGGCCTCAAGCTGTTGCGCGCCCGCGGCATCATCGCCACCGAGCAGGGCCGCGGTTCGTTCGTAGCGTCCTTGTCGCCGGCCAACGATGCCACGCCCTTGATGCACCTGTTCAGCTCCCAGCCGCGAACGCTTTACGATCTGTTCGAAGTGCGCTCGCTGCTCGAAGGCGAGTCGGCCCGGCTGGCTGCGCTGCGCGGTACCCAGGCCGATTTCGTGCTGATCGAACGCAGCTATCAGGCGCTGTTGGCGGCCCACGACCAGCCGCTGGACGCCACACGGCACGCCCACCTGGATCATGCCTTTCACCTGGCCATCTGCGATGCCTCGCACAATCCGGTGCTGGTGCAGACCCTGCGCTCGCTGACCGACCTGCTGCTCAACTCGGTGTTCGCCTGCGTGAACAACCTGTACCACCGCCAGCCGCAGAAACAACAGATCGACAAGCAGCATGCCAAGCTCTACACCGCCGTGATCAACCGCCAGCCCGAGCAGGCGCGCAAGGCAGCCGTCGCGCATATCGAAAGTATTTGCGCGAATCTGCGCGAGATCGAAGGAGAGGAGCAGCGTCTGGTCAGGGCGACGATGCGCCTGGAGGGGTGGGCCTGAAGCGCCGAACTAGGCGTTCTTCAGGCACTTGAGGTTGGCAAAGTCCTCGCGCAACTCACCCAGCTTGCGCTCGATGCGCGTGCGCTGTTCCGGTGTACTGTCGGCGGCCAGCCCCACCATCAGGTCGATGGCCGCCTGCTCGGTGCGTGCATAGGCAACTTTATATTGCGGGGTCCATACCGTTTCACGCTGCTGCAGTAATTGCGCGATGCGTGCCGGGAATTCGGCGGATTGACGTTGCTGCAGGGCGGCCAGCAACTGGTTCTGCCAATGTTCGCGGTTGTCGATCCATTCACGGTTCTGCGCGCCCAGACTCTGCGACCAGGCCTGCACCCGTTGCTGCTGCTCGTCGGTGAGGTTGCCGAACCATGGGGTGAGACGCTTGCTCATGCGTTTGGCGCGCTCGTCGATCTGCGTCTGCAACGGCGGCTCTACGTATTCCTTGCGGCGCTTGGCCAGGTCGTCGCTCAGCGACTGCTGCAACGCGCGGACCTGATTATCATCCAGACCTTGCAGCAACTCCACCGCCGACGGCGTGACTTGCACAGCAATCGCCGAGATCGCCTGTTTCGCCTCGGCCGTGCGTTCGCGCAGCGCCGGCGCCGTCACCTGCTGCTCGGCGACCATGCGCTGGACCTTGTCCAGCCACTGCAGGTTGTCGGCCAGTTGCGTGGTGCAGTGCCAACGCAGGTGCTCCTTGAGGCGCTCATCGAACCAGCTCTTCTGCTCGCGATTCATATCCAGATAGTCGTTCATCGACCAGGGAATGATCACATCCAGATTGCGGTAGGCCAGATCCACCCGCGTGCAGCCACCGAACAGCAGACACAGGCCCAGCAGCATCCAGCAGTGCAACAGGCGACGAGACAGAAGATTCATGGCGGCGGTCCGTGCGATGGCGTTGTTGTGGTTATAGAGCCATGCCGGTGCGTGCGGTTCAGCACGATGTGGAAAAACCCGAGGTCAGAAAAACGCGTGCTGGGCCTTGAGCATGAACATACTGTCGCACTGGCCATTCTGACCGGAGTAAGCGGCGCAATTGGCCCCGCTCAGGTCCGAACCGCTGTAGATGAAATCCAGATCGAAACTGCCGATGGGCCGTGACATCTGCAGCGACCAGTCGTTGAAGGCGCGCACTTCCTGCCCTTCGCCGATGGTGAAGGGAGTCGAGAGCTGATGGTTGCTGACTTTCATGGTAAAGCCCACATCCAGCAGTGGCAGGCCACCGAGGTCGGCGAACAACGTGCTGTTCTGGCCGTCGGGCGTATTGTTGAACGCAGCACCGAAGCGCCGGTCCAGCACCCGCAGACCGGCATAGAGCGCATGGGTGGAGGGCGCATCCACTTCCGGATAGCTGTACTGGATCACGCCGACTTCATAACCCAGGGAGTTGTCGAACGGATGCTTGTAGCCCAGGTAGGAGTCGACTTCCAGATTGCTGGAAGAGGCCAACCCCATGTTGGGCGACCACTGGCCGAAATACACTCCACTGTCGTGGGTCAGATCCAGTCCGCCGTGGAACGAACTGCCGGTACTGGGCTGGACCAGGCCCGCAGCCATGCTGCGCGACGGTGTGGTGCCGAGCTTGAGGTTGAAATCGCCGATGTCACGCTGGATGACCTGGGCGTAGAGAGAAGGGTGGACCGCAAGTCCGGCTATCAATAACCAGCTGGGTCTGAGCATGCCTACCTCCAGTAAGCCTGGACGGCCCGATCTAGAAGGCTGCAAGCATACCGCTCAGGGGCGATGCGAGGCTGCCATTCGTCGATTCGAGGGGACAAGGGTGATGCGGGGAGAAACAGGATGCGGAAGTTTTGCCCGGCGCGGCGGCCGGGCTGCAAACTTACTTCTTGCCCAGGCTGATGTGCTTGGACGGGGTGAAGGTCTGGCCGCTCACGCCCTTGGCAATCTGCTGGATCTCGCCACCGGACTTGAGAAACGCGGCGATCTGTTCGTTGATCGATTCGCTGGTTTCAACGGCGGGGGCGGGCTTGACTTTGCTGTTGGATGCTTTAACGCGCATGGCTGCCATTAACCTGTCAAAAATTAATATGGCCAGGCATTGTACATGATTTATCCATTCCCGGCTGACCGCACGGACCAGTGGTGCCGATCGATGCCGCCGCAGCCCTTTGAAATCAAGGATCTGGCGCACCAACTACCTCGGCGCCAACGGCGCATCGGACGCCTTGCGCAGCGAGCCGAAGGGTTCTCGGGTAGAATGCCCAGCCAGGTGACGAGGAATATTCGAAATGGCTTTAGTCGGGCGCTACAACGCATTGCAAGTGGTTAAACACACAGACTTCGGTCTGTACCTGGATGGCGGCGCGGACGGCGAGATCCTGCTGCCCAACCGCTACATCCCCAAGGATATTCCCAGCGAAGACGAAGACTGGCTGAACGTCTTCGTGTACCTGGACAGCGAAGACAAGCTGCTGGCCACCACCGAAAAGCCCAAGGTGCAGGTCGGCGAGTT
>NZ_DJUS01000162.1:0-14944 GCF_002438365.1 Pseudomonas sp. UBA6276 | reverse complement strand
CAGAAATACGAGGCCGGCGGCATTGCCAAGCACGGGGCCAAGCTGGTCACTGCGGTGGCCTGCGCGCAGGTGCCCAAGTTCACCGTGATCATTGGCGCCAGCTACGGCGCGGGCAATTACGGCATGTGCGGGCGCGCCTACGATCCGCGTTTCCTGTGGATGTGGCCGAACGCGAAGATCGGCGTGATGGGCGCTCAACAAGCGGCTGGCGTGTTGGTGCAGGTCAAGCAAGAGCAGGCGCAGCGCCAGGGACAGGCGTTCAGCGACGAACAGGCGCGGCAATTGGCCGAACCCCTGGTGGCACAGTACGAGGAGCAGGCCCACGCGTTCTACTCCTCGGCGCGGCTGTGGGATGACGGGGTGATCGATCCGGCGCAGACCCGAACGGTGCTGGCACTCGGGCTTTCGGCAGCGTTGAACGCGTCGGTGGCCGAAACCCGCTTCGGCGTCTTCCGCATGTAGCCCATGCACTCATCAGGAATCTGGGATCAGGGTATGCACGAATTTTCCACGGTACAGCTGCACATCAGCGCCGACCAGGTCGCCAGCGTCTGGCTCGATCGGCCGGACAAGAACAACGCTTTCAACGCGCTCATGCTGGAGGAACTGCATGAAGCCTTTGATCGGATCAGCCAACAGCCGGCATTGCGCTTCATGTTCCTGCGCGGCCATGGCCGCCACTTCAGCGCGGGCGCCGATCTGGCCTGGATGCAGGCCAGCGCTCGCTTGAGCTACGCGGAAAACCTCGCTGAAGCCGCGCGTTTGGGTCAGCTCATGGAGCAAGTGCAGCGCCTGCCACTGCCGACGGTCGCGGTGGTGCAAGGGGCTGCGTTCGCCGGGGCGATGGGCTTGGTCAGTTGTTGCGACATGGCCATCGCCGCCGACGATGCGCTGTTCAGCCTGAGCGAAGTGCGCCTGGGTCTGGCTCCGGCGGTGATCAGTCCCTACGTGGTCCAGGCCATTGGATCGCGTGCCGCGCGCCGCTACGCCTTGACCGCCGAGCGCTTCGATGCCTCGCGAGCCAGGGAGTTGGGGCTGCTCGATGAAGTGTATCCACGTGCCGAGCTGGAACAGGCGGTGCAGGACTGGACGCGCCGCCTGCTCGGCAACGGTCCCGAAGCCATGCGTGCCTGCAAGGCGCTGCTGCTGGAGATCGGTGATGGCCAGGCCACGGCGCCACGACAGGCCTGTGCGCAAGCCCTGATCGCTCGCCTGCGTACCAGCGCCGAGGGTCAGGAAGGCATGCAAGCCTTTTTCCAAAAACGCGCGCCCGCCTGGGCCGAGGTGTTGCCATGAAACCGTCCACCCAGAGCCTCGGAACCCTGCTGATCGCCAACCGCGGCGAGATCGCCTGTCGCATCATTCGTACCGCCAGAGCCATGGGCATCCGCAGCGTAGCCATCTACAGCGAAGCCGACGCCGATGCTCGCCACGTACACGAGGCCGACCTGGCCATCCCCCTGGGCGGCAGCAAGCCTGCCGACAGCTACCTGCAGATCGACAAAGTGGTCGCTGCGGCGCTGGCCTGTGGGGCGGATGCGGTCCATCCCGGCTACGGTTTTCTTTCTGAAAACGCCGCCTTCGCCCGGCGCCTGGCGCACGAGGGCATCCTGTTTCTCGGCCCGCCCGCCGAGGCCATCGAAGCCATGGGGAGCAAGTCCGCGGCCAAGGCCTTGATGGAACAGGCCGGGGTGCCGCTGGTGCCGGGCTATCACGACAGCGCCCAGGATCTGCAGACGTTTGTCGACGCCGCCCAGCGCATTGGTTACCCGGTGCTGCTGAAGGCCGCGGCGGGCGGCGGCGGCAAAGGCATGAAGGTGGCCGAATCGGCCGCCGAGCTGGGGCCTGCCCTGGACTCCGCGCGACGCGAGGCGCTGGCCGCCTTCGGCGACGGGCACATGCTGGTGGAAAAATACCTGGCGGCCCCGCGGCACGTCGAGATCCAGGTCTTTGCCGATGGTCACGGGCACTGTCTCTACCTGCATGAACGCGATTGCTCCATCCAGCGCCGGCATCAGAAAGTGCTGGAGGAGGCACCAGCGCCGGGGCTCGATGCGTCCTTGCGCCGAGCCATGGGCGAAGCCGCCGTGCGCGCCGCCCAGGCCATTGGCTACGTCGGCGCTGGCACCGTCGAATTCCTGCTCGATAGCGACGCTCGTTTCTACTTCATGGAGATGAATACCCGCTTGCAGGTCGAGCATCCGGTGACCGAAGCCATCACCGGGCTGGACCTGGTGGCCTGGCAGATCCGTGTCGCCCGCGGCGAAGCCTTGCCGCTGACTCAGGAACAGGTGCCCTTGATCGGCCATGCCATCGAAGTGCGTCTGTACGCCGAGGACCCTGCGGGCGGCTTCCTGCCTGCCAGCGGGCAACTGGCGCTGTACCGCGAGCCGGCAGCCGGGCCTGGCCGGCGGGTGGACAGCGCGGTGCGCGAAGGTGACACGATTTCCCCTTTTTATGACCCGATGATCGCCAAACTGATTGCCTGGGGTGAAACCCGCGAAGAGGCCCGATTGCGCCTGCTGGCCATGCTGGGCGAAACCGCGGTCGGCGGAATCAAGAGCAATCTGGCGCTGCTGCAACGCATCCTTGCCACGCCGACCTTCGCTCAGGGCGAAGTCGACACGGGTTTCATCGAACGGCACACCGCAGCGCTGTTGCCCACCCCCCCGACGTTGACCCAGGCCTTCTGGGATAGCGCCGCGCGGGCGTACCTGCGCTCGACCCCGAAGAGTGTGTGCGAGCAGGACCGGCATTCACCCTGGAGCGCACCGACGGGCTGGCGCCTGCTGGCCCCTGCGCAAGCCACGCTGGATCTGCGCTGTGGCGCGCACTCCCAATTGTGCACCGTCAACCTGGCAACGTCGCCCGCCGATCTGGATGAAACCCGGCTGATCGGCCGTCGCGGCGACGTTGTTTACCTGTACTGGCAGGGCGATCCCTACGAGGTCAGCCCGGTCGACGCCCTGTCCGCAGGTACCGCGGGTGCGGTGCTGGAGGGTTCGCTGGCGGCGCCCATGAACGGCAGCATTGTCCGCCTGCTGGTCAGCCCAGGTCAGGTAGTCGAGCAGGGCGATGGTCTGGTGGTGCTGGAGGCCATGAAAATGGAGCACACCGTGCGCGCCAACCGGGCCGGCGTGATCCAGGCGTTGTGCTGCGAGGAAGGCCAGATGGTCAGCGAAGGCACCGTGCTGATCGAGATGCAGGAGGCCGATCATGCTGCCTGAGCAGGTACGGATCGTCGAAGTGGGCCCGCGTGACGGCTTGCAGAACGAACAGGGCCAAGTGCGTGCCGAGGACAAGGTGGCGCTGGTCGACGCCTTGGTCGCGGCGGGCCTCAGGCATGTAGAGGTCGGCAGCTTCGTATCGCCGCGTTGGGTGCCGCAGATGGCCGACAGCACGGCGGTCTTCGCCGCCATCGCGCGCGCGCCGGGTGTGACCTATGCTGCGCTGACGCCGAACCTGCAAGGCTTCGAAGCGGCCATCGCCGCTGGCGCGTCCGAGGTGGCAGTGTTCGCCGCCGCGTCCGAGTCCTTCTCCCAGCGCAACATCAACTGTTCCATCGCGCAGAGCCTGCAACGCTTCGAACCGGTGCTGGCCGCTGCCGTCGCCCACGGCATCAAGGTGCGCGGCTATGTGTCCTGCGTGCTGGGCTGTCCGTACGAGGGCGACATCGCGCCGGAGCGGGTGCGCGACGTTGGCGATGCCATGCTGCAGATGGGCTGCTACGAACTGTCGTTGGGCGACACCCTGGGCATCGGTACGCCTGGTGCGGCAAGACGATTGATCGACACCGTCGCGCAGCGGGTGCCACGAGGGCAACTGGCCGGGCACTTTCATGACACCTATGGCCAGGCGGTGGCCAATATCTACGCTTGCCTGCTGGAGGGCGTCCAGGTGTTCGACAGTTCCGTGGCAGGGCTGGGCGGTTGTCCCTATGCGCCCGGCGCCAGCGGCAATGTGGCGACCGAGGATGTCCTCTATCTGCTGCACGGGCTGGGCATTTCGACCGGTGTGGACCTGGAGCGAGTCGTCCAGGCCGGCCAGGCGATCATGCTCGCGCTGGGCCGGCAGAGCGCGTCGCGCGTGGCACGCGCCCGGATTGGCGCTACCGGGGCGCGCTAGCAAATCGCGCCCACAAAAAAGGCCATCCGAAGATGGCCTTTTTCAGGGGTACATCAAGCAGCCGGGTTGATCGGCTTCTCTGGGTACCAGGCGTCCAGCAATTCGCTGACTTCGACGCGGGTCAGTTCGGCGCGGCCCTTGAGCCACGCTTCGACGGTGCTGCGCTGCTCTTCGGTGACCGAACCACGCTTGGCCGAGCACACCAGACCGAAGTCGTCGCCGCCAACATAGTCCAGGCCGTTAGCATCCATCGCCTCGGTCAGGAATGCGTCGAGGAATGCGTCGATTGCCTCGTCACCCAAATCCTCCTTGAAGTCCAGGTTCAATTCGAAACCCAATTCCTGGAATTCGTCGACGCACAGTTTTTTGCGCAGACGACGGGAGCGGTTAGTGGCCATGAAACAATCCTCTTAGGTAATATCGCGGCGCAGTCTACCAGTTAAGCCGAGCGCCTGCCCGATTCAGTGACAAAATGAACCACTGCCAGTCTGACCCTGGCAATCACGGGTCCAGCTCGGCCAAGGTCTGCCCCAGTTCGGCCTGCAATTGCGTCAGGGCCGTGTGCAGGGCTTCGCGCAAGGGCCGCAGGTCGTCCTGTGCCGCGCTCGCTTCCAGCGCCTCGCACGCTTGATACACGCCACGCGCCTGCACGATCCGAGCGGCGCCATGGATCTTGTGGGCAATGTCCACTATCCGTGGATGATCATCGTGAGCAATGGCGAGCAATTGCTGACCGTCGTCCGTGCAACTGCGCAGTACTTCTTCGAGCAGTCGCCGCGTCAATGCCCTGTTGCCCCCGGTCAGGGCTTGAAGTTGGTCGATCGTGTTCATGCGCTCAATCACACCAATGCATTGCGCTTGGCCATTTCGATAAGTTCCACCAGTGAATTGGCCTGAAGTTTCTGCATGAGGCGCTTCTTGTAGGTGCTGACGGTTTTGTTGCTCAGAAACATGCCAGTGGCTATTTCCTTGTTACTGCGGCCTTGGGCAAACAATTGCAGGACCATCAACTCACGGTCATTGATGGCCTTGAACAATTCAAGTTCCTGAAGTTGCCCATCGTCTTCGCGTGAGGGGATCAACGCCTGGCTGGGAAAATAGTTATAACCGGAAAACACCGCGCGCACGGCGCTGATCAACTCGCTGAGTGCCTCCTGCTTGCAGACGAAACCGGCGGCGCCCGACTGCATGCAGCGTATGGCGAACAAGGCCGGAGCCTGCGCGGTCAATACCAGGATCTTGAACGGCACGTTCATGCCGTGGAACCGGGTCAGGACTTCCAGCCCGTCAAGCTTGGGAATACTGATATCGAGAATCAGGAGATCGGGTTGGCACTCGCGCACCATCTGCATCGCATCCACCCCGTTGTCGCTTTCGCCGACAACGCAGTAGCCTTCGTTTTCCAGAATCATTCTGACGGCCAGCCGAATGACAGGGTGATCATCGATGATGAATACATTACGCATGCAGCCTCTCCTGAACGATCCAGTAAAAGCGCGCACCTTAGCCCAGTTGCTCAAAAGGGCATACGAACGGACCCAGCAAAGTATGATTCTAGGAAACTTCCTACAGAATTAAGCGTAACGGAATACAAAGATAGTTTGATTCGAAAGAGTCAACTATCGTTTGTATTCGTTTATTTCAATACGCTCTACTAGAACGAGCTGGAACGCCCGGTCATTTCTCCGGCCATCTCCGCAGCATAGCTGTCGGTCATGCCCGCGATGAAGTCGATCATGCGCAGAAACGACTTGTGCAGCGGCCAATCCGGTTGCGGTGCGTTGTGACCCAGCAGATCGAGAATGCGCTGGTGCTTGAACGACAGCTTACCGGTGGTGTGCTGCTCCAGCGCCGCGCCACAGAAGGCGTTGAGCAGCACTTCGAGCGTGGTGTAGGCGCCGATCTCGTGCAGGGTCTTGCGCTTGTCCTGGAAGATCTTCTTGCGCGCCATGTCCTTGGCATCGAGCACGCAGCGCTTGGCCGGGCCATGCATGTGCTCGACCAGATCGCCACTCAGCTGGCCGGCCAACAGCGCCTCTTGCTGTTCGACGAACGCGCGTGCGGCCGCATTGGTCAGGTGCTCGATGGCCTTGCCCCGCAGGATCGCCAGCTTGCGTCGGCGCGAGTCCAGCGGCCCCAGTTGGCGGTAGGTGTCGGGGATGTCGTCGCCCACCAGATCGAGCAGCAAGGCTTCGACCTCGGCATAGTCGAGCAACTCCATTTCCAGACCGTCTTCCAGGTCGATCAGGCCATAGCAGATGTCATCCGCCGCCTCCATCAGGTACACCAGTGGGTGCCTGGCCCAGCGCTGTTCTTCGAGCAGCGGCAGGCCCAGCTTGCCGGCAATCTGCTCCAGCAGCGGCAGCTCGCTCTGATAGCAACCGAACTTGTGCTTCTTGTAGCCCAGGGCGTCGGCATGGCGCGCGGTCCAGGGATATTTGAGGTAGGTGCCCAAGGTGGCATAGGTCAAACGGGTGCCGCCGTCGAACTGGTGATACTCCAGCTGGGTGAGAACACGAAAACCTTGGGCATTGCCCTCGAAGTTGAGGAAATCGTCGCGCTCCACTTCGCTCATCGCATCGAGCCAGCCACGTCCTGCCGCCTGGCGGAACCAGTGGCGAATCGCGTCTTCCCCGGAATGGCCGAAGGGCGGGTTGCCGATGTCATGGGCCAGGCAGGCCGACTGCACCACCATGCCCAGGTCGCTGGGCTCGCACCATTGCGGCAGTTGATCGCGCAGGGTTTCGCCCACGCGCATGCCCAGGGAGCGGCCGACACAACTGACTTCCAGCGAATGGGTCAGGCGCGTGTGGATGTGGTCGTTGCTGGAAACCGGATGCACCTGGGTCTTGCGCCCCAGTCGGCGGAAGGCACCGGAAAAGATGATGCGGTCGTGATCCTTGTGGAACGGGCTGCGGCCCAGTTCTTCAGGGCTGTGCAGGGGCTTGCCCAAGCGTTCGCGTGTAAGCAGTGTGTGCCAATCCAAGGCGATTCCTCCGGGAGCCAATCGAGCCTGCAGTGTCGGCCTGCGCAGGCCGGCTGGCAAGGCTGGCAGCGGGCCGTGAACGTATCGAAAAGTGCATTGCGGGCCTGAACGTCGAGCAAAAAAAAGCAACCCGGACGCAGTGAAGACCGCATCCGGGTTGCCTTGTGCTGCAATGCTAGCGTCTGCGCGCAGTGCCCTGCATGGCCAGCTTGATCAGCGGCAACAGGGTGGCGCCGACTTTCGCCAGTCGAGACAGGCGACCAGGGGCACGCACCGGAGCCACCACCGGGGCACGGACGCTGTTGCCAGCCCCGCGTCCGGTCAGGAAGCCCATCAGCGTGACCCCGGCAATACCCCAGAGCGAAGCATGCTTGATGCCCATGCCGGTCTGCACCGACTGACCCAGACCGCGCAGGCGGTTGAGCGGGTTGACCAGTTGCCGCGACTCATGCCGCAGCTCCTGACGATGCATCTCCATGCGCAGGCGAATCAACGATTTGCGCATGTCGCGCCGCGATTGCGCGCTGGTGGGTTCGGTTCGGCTCATGGCAGCAGTCGCTCCCTGTCGTTGGCCAGTTCTTCCAGTGTTCCACTGAACGGCGAGGACTCATCGAACACCGCCGCCTTGAGGCGGAAGGCGCAGAAGATACCGGCCAACACGTAGAACACCGCCAGGCCGACCATGCCGGCCATACGGTAGTTGTCCCACAGCAGAATCAGGATGAGACCGGACAACGCGACCAGTGCCAGCAGCGCGAAGACCAGGGCCAGCCCTGCGAAAAGCAACAGGCTGACGGTTCGTGATTTCTGCTCCTGCAACTCGATGCCGAACAGTTCGACATGACTGCGCAGCAGGCCGAGCATGGCAGCACCCAGGCGCCGGGATGTGGAGCCGGTGCTGTTGTCTGTGGTATCGGAGTCGAGGAGGGACATATCAGTGCCTTGTAGCCAGCAGGCCCAGAAGGAAACCTACACCGGCAGCGATGCCGACGGACTGCCAAGGATTTTCCTGCACGTAGCCTTCAGCCGCGACTACGGCCTCCTGGCTGCGCTCGGCTGCGGTTTCCTTGGTCTGCTGCAGGGATTCGCGAGCCTTGAGCAGGCTCTCGTTGATCTGCGCACGCAGCTCTTCAGCCTGGGTACCGGCGATGCTCGCAGTGTGCTCGAGCAGTTTTTCGGTGTCACGGACCAGTGCTTGAAAATCCGCTTTGAGAACTTCTTGAGCTGCTTTGGTGGTCGGGGTGGCCATGTTGATCTCCATATGGGTGGCGTCTGGATGTTTCGAGTAGGGGTGATCCCGAAGGTTCAGTGCCATTACGCGGGGCTTTCTCCTGTATAGCGCAAAATCACCTGTGTGGGTGCAATTGACTGGCCATTGGCAGCTCGCTTATGCTGTATAAAGATACAGTATATGGATAACTCGTCACCCATGCTCAACGTCGAACAACTCAAGTACAGCGTCAACCGCATGAGCCCGGATGTGGTCCGGGAGGCGGTGCTCGAGCTGCGTCTCGACGGCCTGGTCACCGAAGGCAAGACGCCTTTCAGCAAGCTGCACTTCAACACCTGCTTTGCCGAAGTAGAAGCACTTTTCCAGCGTGCCGGTTATCACCGTCCGTTGGACGTGGTCGGCTACAACGGCTTGCTGTATGCCTTGTACGATCCCACCCGCTGGGATGCAGTGGACGTGCTGCGCTGGCTCAAGGAGTTTACCGAAGCGGCGCAGGCCGTCCACGCGCGATGACAGCCGTGTCGCCGTGGGCGATAATCGCGGTCTGAAACGATCGTGGAATCAAGGCATGTCTGCACCCAAGTTCGACCCCGCGGCTCACCAGGCCAGTACCCTGTGCCTGCCCCCTGGCAACTGGGCGACTGTGCTGGACTGCCTCTGCGAACATTTCCAGGCCATCGACCGCGCCCAATGGTTGAGCCGCATGGCCCGAGACCGGGTGCTGGACGCCGAGGGCGTGCCCATCGGTCCCGCCCATGCCTACAAGCAGGGTCTGCGCATCCACTATTTCCGTGAAGTACCGAACGAGCGGCCGATCGCTGCTCAAGAGCAGGTGCTGCACGTCGACGAACATCTGGTGGTTGCCGACAAGCCGCACTTTCTGCCGGTGACCCCGACGGGCGAATATGTCGAGCACACGCTGCTGCGCCGTTTGATCCGTCGTCTCGATAACCCGCATCTGGTGCCGCTGCACCGCATCGATCGACACACCGCCGGCCTGGTGCTGTTCTCGGCCAACCCGCAGACGCGCAGTGCCTATCAGCAACTGTTTCCCACCCGCCAGATCGAAAAGCGCTACGAAGCCATCGCGCCCGCGCTGCCCGAGCTGCAATTTCCCCTCGTGCACCAGAGCCGCCTGGAACATGGCGAACCGTTCTTCCGCATGCGCGAGGCGCCGGGGCAGAGCAACAGCGAAACCCGCATTGAGGTCGCCGAAAAAGGCGAGCACCTGTGGCGCTATGTGCTCAATCCGGTGACGGGCAAGACCCATCAGCTGCGGGTCCACATGACCGCACTGGGCGCCAGTATCTGCAACGATCCGTTCTATCCGCAGTTGATCGACACCGAGGTGGACGACTACGCCCGGCCCTTGAAGCTGCTGGCTCGGTCGCTGCAGTTCCAGGATCCGCTCGACGGGCGATTGCGCAGCTTCGAAACGCGCCTGAGCCTGGCCTTCTAGAACGAAAAAGCCCGCCGAAAGGCGGGCTTTTTCTTGCACATGGTCGGAGAGGCAGGATTCGAACCTGCGGCCTTCTCGTCCCGAACGAGACGCGCTACCTGGCTGCGCTACACTCCGTGATCTTCAACCGTGCTGCAGAACGCGCCTGCGGTGATGTCACCGCAAACAGCGCCCCGCCATTACAGCTCCTTGACGGTCCGCACCTGGTCCTTGTTGACCCGGGTGGTCTTGCCGTCCAGCTGCTTGAATTCGTAGAAGCCAGCGTCTTCGTCGTAGGAGGGGGTATCCACTGCCTGGATTTCACGACCGTCATTGAGGGTGATCACGGTAGGCGATGCGCAACCGGCGAGCGATGCCAGGCCCAGCGCGAGCATGAAGGCGGGAAGGATCCGGTGAGTCATTATGTTTCTCCACAAAACAAAAAAGGGTACTGGCGTATACGGGGGTGAGACGGTATTTGTGCCAGCAAAGTTCCGTTGGTCCGGCCGCAACAGTCTAGCGCCTGAGAACGCTGTCAGCGACCCAGCAATTGCGGCGTGTTGAGATTGGCCAAGCGTGGATCATCCTCGGCGCATTGCAGTGCCTGTGCGCCGAGCGCCAGGAGCACACGCCGCGGACTGCGTTCGCCGGCATCCCAGGCCTGACGCATCGCGGTCAGATGGGCCTTGGGCACGATGCACAGCAGCGGTTCCCAGAACTCGCCCTGGCGGACCATCAGTGGCTGTTCCGGGTGCCTTTGCTGGGTCTGGCGCATGGCAGCGAGCAACGCAGAGTCCACCCCCGGCACGTCGCAGGGCAGCACCAGCAGCAACGGGTGCCGCGCAGCCTCCAGCCCGGCGATCATCCCGGCCATCGGTCCCGGGAAGTCGCTGCTCTGGTCGTGCACCAACCGATCGGCAAAGGCGGCGTAGTGCTCGTGGTTGCGGTTGCAGGAAATGATCAGGTCATCGGTCATTGGCCGTACACAGCGCTGCAGATGCTGGATCAACGGCTGGCCACGCCAGTCGATCAGGCCTTTGTCACGGCCCCCCATGCGTTGGCCGCGGCCACCTGCCAGGAGCAGGACAGAGCAGAGGGGCAGGGTATCGGCAGCGTTCATTCGGGCGCTCGGACAGTGGCTGGGGGCTGTGATATAACACCGCCCATTCCATCAGACAACCGGACCTCGCCAATGAAAGCCAAGGCAGATGTACCCTTCGTGCCCCTCAATATTGCCGTCTTGACGGTCAGCGACACCCGCACCGTGGAAACCGACACCTCCGGTCAGTTGTTCGTCGATCGCCTCAGTGCGGCCGGTCACGGTCTCTATGCCCGCGCGCTGCTCAAGGACGACCTGTACAAGATCCGCGCCCAGGTGGCGCAGTGGATCGCCGACGATCAATGCCAGGTGGTGCTGATCACTGGCGGCACCGGCTTCACCGGTCGCGATAGTACCCCGGAAGCCGTCAGCTGCCTGCTGGACAAGCAGGTCGACGGCTTCGGCGAGCTGTTCCGGCAGATCTCCGTGGCCGACATCGGCACTTCGACCGTGCAGTCCCGCGCCCTGGCCGGGCTCGCCAATGGCACTTTGGTGTGCTGCCTGCCGGGCTCGACCAATGCCTGCCGCACCGGCTGGGACGGCATTCTTGCCGAGCAGTTGGACGTGCGTCACCGGCCCTGCAACTTCGTCGTGCACCTCAAGCAGGCCGAGCCCTGCGTCAGCCGTGGCTGAGTTGCCGGCGGCGCAGCCGCTGCTGCCGGTCGAACAGGCGCTGGCACAACTGCTGGCCATGGCCGATGCCGCGCCCATTCGCGAGCGTGAGCAGATCGCCCTGGCCCAAGGCAGCGGTCGGGTCCTCGCCGATGACCTGATCGCCACACTTGACCTGCCACCCTGGCCCAACAGCGCCATGGACGGCTACGCGCTGCGCCGAGACGACTGGCAGGGTCAACCCCTGCGCGTCAGCCAGCGTATCTTCGCCGGCGCCGTGCCCGAGGCGCTGGAGCCCGGCACCTGCGCACGCATCTTCACCGGCGCACCGATGCCGGAAGGCGCCGACTGCGTGGAAATGCAGGAAAACGCTCGCATCGAGGATGACGAGCGGGTGGGCTTCAACCAGACCTTGAGAGTTGGCCAGAACATCCGTCCGCAAGGGCAGGAATCCCGTATCGGCGACCGCCTGCTGATGGCGGGCACTCGACTGAGCGCGATCGAGCTGGGATTGCTGGCGTCCATGGGGCAGGCCCATATCGACGTGGTTCGCCGACCACGGGTGGCGGTACTGTCGACAGGCGATGAATTGGTCGAACCGGGTCAGCCGCTGGGGCCCGGACAGATCTACAACAGCAATCGTCAGGTGCTGTGCAGTGCCTTGAGCGGGTTGGGCTGCGAAGTGGTGGACGCCGGGATTCTGCCCGACGATCTGCAACAGACACGCCAGCGCCTGGCGGCGTTGGGTGATGTGGACCTGATTCTGTCCACGGGGGGCGTCTCGGTGGGCGAAGCCGATTTTCTCGGCATCGCCCTGCGCGAGGAGGGTCAACTGGCCCTCTGGAAACTGGCGATCAAACCCGGCAAGCCGCTGACCTTCGGCCACTTTCGTGGCGTGCCGGTCATCGGTCTGCCGGGCAATCCCGCTTCTACACTGGTGACCTTCACCCTTCTGGCACGGCCTTACCTGCTGCGCCGCCTGGGTGTACAGGACGTCGCGCCGCTACGCTTCCAACTGCCCGCCGAGTTCGCCTGGCCTCGCGCCGGCACCCGTCGTGAGTACCTGCGCGGGCGTGTCGAACAGGGGCGGGCGGTGATCTACCCCAATCAGAGCTCAGGCGTGCTGCTCAGCGCCGCCTGGGCCCATGGACTGGTCGAGATCGGTGAAGGTTGCACGGTGGCTGAAGGCGACCTGGTCACCTTCATCCCGTTCAGCGAGCTGTTCTAGACCTTGCTCTTGTCCGACTCCACGGCTGCCGGTGCGCGGCCGTAGATGTCGGTGAAGCGCACGATGTCGTCTTCGCCCAGGTACTCGCCGCTCTGCACTTCGATCATGACCAGGTCGATCACGCCGGAGTTGACCAGGCGGTGCACGTGGCCCTGCTTGATGAAGGTCGATTCGTTGGTGTCGAGCAGGAATTCGTTGTCACCGTTGGTGACCCGAGCCATGCCGCTGACCACGATCCAGTGCTCGCTGCGGTGGTGGTGCATCTGCAACGACAGCGTGCCGCCGGGCTTGACCACGATTCGCTTGATCTTGAAGCGCTTGCCTTCCTCAAGAATGGTGTAGGTGCCCCATGGGCGGGTAACCGTGCGGTGCAGGCGGAAGGCGTCGTGGCCCTGGCGCTTGAGTTGCTGGGCGAGCAGCTTGACGTCCTGGGTGCGGCTGCCGTCGGCGATCAACAGCGCGTCGGGGGTGTCGATCACTACCAGATTGTCCACGCCGACCGCGCCGACCAGGCGACGGGGCGAGTCGATGTAGCAGTTGCTCACGTCATGCAATACGGTTTCGCCGTTGCATTGGTTGCCTTGTGCGTCGGCCGGAGTCAGCTCGCGCACGGCCTGCCACGAGCCGATGTCGCTCCAGCCCATCTGGCAGGGAATCACTGCGACCTTGTCGGAGCGTTCGAGCAGGGCATAGTCGATCGAGATATCCGGTGCCAGGGCAAAGGTGCTGCTGTCCAGTTCGACCTGCAGCTCACGGTTGCCCTGCTTGATGTCGCTGACCTGCAGGCAGGTGGTGGCGGCCAGCAGCACGTCCGGTGCGTGCTTTTCCAGCTCGCGCAGGAGCACGTCGACGCGCATGCAGAACATGCCGGCGTTCCACAGGTAGTCACCGCTGTCCAGGTAGGCCTGGGCGGTGACCTGATCCGGCTTCTCGCGGAACTGTGCTACCTGGTAGCTGCCGTCGCCCAGATCGGCGCCGCGCTCGATGTAGCCAAAGCCGGTTTCCGGCGTTTGCGGCACCAGGCCGAAGGTGACCAACCAGCCCTCGTCGGCTTTTTTGCGTGCCGCGCTGACGGCCGCTTGGAACGCGTCGATGTCACGAATCAGGTGGTCGGCCGGCAGCACCAGCAACTGCGCCGAGGCGCCGTAGTGCTTGGCCGCGTGCAGGGCGGCGCTGGCGATGGCCGGTGCGGTGTTGCGGCCGGCAGGCTCGAGGATGAAATCGAGCAGGGCGTTGCGATCGTTCAGTTGGCGGTAGTCGTCCAGCGTGCGGAAGAACACCTCGCGGTTGGTCACGGTCAGTACCCGATCCACGCCCGGCAGTTGCGATGCACGGGTAAAGGTCTTCTGCAGTAGGCTTTCGCCGTCCGGCAGGCGCATGAAGGGCTTGGGCATGGCTTCGCGCGATACGGGCCACAGGCGGGTGCCGGAGCCCCCGGCGATGATGCAGGGAATCAGAGTCGTCATAGGTCGAGCCTCGAGTTGGAGAAGGCGGGCGGCACCTGCATGGGCAGGCGTACACGACCAGCCAGGCTGGATGCATGAAAGGGTCGATGGAAAAAAGGCAGAACGCAGGATTCAGCGATTCGACAATGCTACCGCCAGCCGGAGACGGGCCGGACGTGCAGGAATCGGAGGGGTAACGGCCACTTCGATGATGGCCAGTTGCGTCGCAGTAAAGCCTAAACGAGAACCGTTGGCGAGTGGTAAATGCACGAATGGTTAAAAACTTTCAGTCCGGGCTTTTTTTGCTGCGGCTGTGGTCACATCAGGCAGAGTTCAACTCATTGGTCACCGGAGACATGCAGCATGAGCGAGCGCAAGGCAATCCTGATATTGCACGGCAAACAAGCTTCCAACGAAGAGGTACGCACTGCGGTCGAGCGCTACCGGGAGCAGGGCAATGACCTGGCCGTGCGTCTGACCTGGGAAGGCGGTGATGCCCAGCGTCTGGTCGAGGAGGCGTTGCAAGCGGGGTATACCCACATCATCGCCGGCGGTGGCGACGGCACCCTGCGCGATGTCGCCGAAGCCATGGCACTGGCCAAGACCGATGCCAGTCTGGTCCTGATGCCCCTGGGCACGGCCAACGATTTCGCCCGTGCCGCCGGGGTGCCCTTGGAACCCGAACCTGCGCTGGCGCTGCTTGCCCGCGAACCCCAGGCGATCGACCTGGGCGAGGTGGGCGGACAAGTGTTCCTCAACATGGCCACCGGCGGCTTCGGC
>NZ_DJUS01000144.1:8547-15667 GCF_002438365.1 Pseudomonas sp. UBA6276 | reverse complement strand
TTGATGCCGCCGATGGGGCGATGCGCCTCGATCCCGTGCCAGGGGCTGAAACTGAGGTTGTCGCACATCAGGTTCTGCTTGGGTGTGTCGAAATCCTGAGCCGGCACCTGGATGTGGGCCACGGTCTGGAAGGGCGCGTCGCTTTCCTTCCATCGCACGCTGGTGTCTTCGATGGGCATGTAGCGCTTGGCGTCCTGTGTCTGGATCTGCAGGGCGAAGCAGGCCGGCTGACGATCGGTGGACAGCTGCTGGTACAACGCCGAGCGCAGGAAGTTGGGCACGTCGCGATTCTGCGCCGGTGGCGTATAGGCCGGGCATGTTCCCGCTTCCGGGGTGACGCGGAACTTGGCGTTGAGGTTGCCGAACTTGTACGGCGACACGGAAAAGTAGGTGGTCAGCAGCGGGCTGGGCGGTGCTTCGGACAAGGTCGCCAGGGCGATGAACAGGTGCCGCACCTGCCATTGGCGCGGATCCCAGCCTGGCAGAAAGGCCATCACCTTCTTGCCGTCGGCCTGGGCCGCCACGTTCTGGCGATACTCGGCCACGTCGCTGACGAAGAAGTTGGCATGGTTGAACATGACGAAATCCTGCTCGCCGCGTCCCTGCTGGCTGGGCAGCAGCTGATCGCCGGGCACGCCCAGCAGCTTGATGGCCATTCCGCGCGCGTCCTTCATGTTGTCGAACTGCGGATAGGCGTTGCCGTTGGACAGCCGCATCCAGGCTTGCCAGGTCTTGCCCGGTTCGCTGAACACACCCTGGCGCAGTGCCGGATCCAGATCGGTGGCCACGCTGACCTGCGCTTGCACGCAGCCATGCGCCTTGGCGTGGGCGTCGCGCAGGTAGCGGGTGGGTTCGCGGTGCTGGTCGACGATGCGGATGGCGGTCTGGATGATGTCCTGGGTCATTGCCGCTTCGCCGGCGGGGATCTGCTCCTGGGCCGAGACCGGTCCGGAGAACTTCCAGGCGTACCACAGCGTGGCCAGCAGCCAGCCCAGCAGGCCCAGGACGATCAGCCCCAGCACCGTCTTGAACAGCCAGGTACCCAGGCGCAGCCAGAAGCGGCCGATGGGGCCGGGCGGCGTCGAATCGATCGAGGGACGGTTGTTCATGGCAGTCGTTTCTCCAGTGGTCCACCCAAGACCTTGAGGTATTCGAGCAGCGCCCAGCGCTCCTCGGGCTGCAGCAGGCGACCGATCACCCCGGCACCCAGCGGGCCGTCGCGGAATTCATGGCCGCTGTTGGCGTTGCCGGTCAGGCGCGTGTCGTAGAGGAAACCGCCGGGGAGGGCTTCGCTGCGGTAACCCAGGTGCGCCGGGTCGTATTCCAGGTTGCCACGGTAGAAGGTCACCGAGCGCTCGTCCTGAGGCGACAGCAGTTGATAGAGGCTGGGCACCGAACCGTTGTGCAGGAACGGCGGGGTGGCCCAGACGCCGGCCAGGGGCCGGGCCTTGTACGCGCGCAGTTCACGCACGCCGATGTCCATGCCGAAGCCGTTCAGCCGTGCCTGTTCCTGCGGGCCGATGCCGGCCTGGCGGTAGGCCCGCGCCTCGACGAAGGCAGTGACGTAGGCCAGTGCCTTGGCCACGGAAATGTGCTTGAGGTCGAGCGGCTCGCTGGGGTCTTCCAACTGCACGTTCATGGTCTTGAGGGCCTGCACGTCCCAGTTCAGCGCGCTGACATCGAAACGATGATCGGCGATGTTGTTGGCAGCGGTAGGGTCGGTGCCCATGTAGTCGACCGAGCGCATCTGCAGCTTGGCCACGGGGCGCGGTCCGCTGTGGTCCACCGGGGGCACGTGGCAGGCCGCGCAGTTTTCCTGGAACAGCTGCCGGCCCTGGGCGGCACGGGTCAGATCGACCTGGCCCAGCACCGCTTCGGGCCACTGCGGCGCGGGCAGACGCTCCACGGCTTGTTCGATGCGGTACAGGTCCATGACCCGCACGCTCGAGGGGTAGCGTTCGTCGCCCATCAGGGGCTGGCCGTGGGCGTCGAAGAATTCCAGGGTCGCGCCCACGCCCAGCGCCTCACCGATGTTGCGCGCCATCGGCTGCTGGGCCGAACCGTTCCACTGCACCCAGTCGAAGGTCCAGATGTCCCACAAGTGTGGATAGTCGACCGGCGCGTTGGCGACGCGATAGTTGTCGGCACTGATGGCGTCGCCGAAGGTGGCGTTGGCGATGCGGCCAAACGCATCGGCGCGGCCGGGCCCTTCCTGGACAGGGTACAGGCCACGATGGGTGTCGTTCCAGGCGGTGTGCAGGAAGCTGTTCAGCGAGGCCTTGAGCGCTGCACGCAGGGCGTCGTGCCCGGCCTCGTAGCCTTGCTCGCCGAGCACCGCCAGGGCGAAGCGCTTGAACTTCCAGGGATTGTAGTAGGTGGCCGCCATGCTCGCCGCCAGGGCCTGGCCGAAGTCGCCGCCGCGCAGGGTCGGCACCGTGGCGGGCAGCACGTGCTGCGCGGTGCCGCCGTCTACCCGCAGCGCCGTGCCGTTGAAGCGCAACTCACCGGTGTGGCACGCGGCGCAGCTGATGTCGAGAAACTGCGTGTCGCCGTTTTCGCCGGGGTGTCGGGTGAAGCCTATGGGCAAATCGTGCGGATTCTGCGCGTGGCCCGGTTCGATCAGGAAGCCGAAACGGCCGAGGTTTTCCGGCGCCGCGAAACGCTGCGTGGAAAACGGCTGTTCCAGGTTGACGAACCAGTCGTAGTGCAGGCCCTTGACCTGGGTCCCCTGGGGGGTGAAGTAGTAGGTGTCGCGGTCGGTGTCGCTCCAGTCCTGCAGGTAGTGCAGGTCGCGGGCAGGGCTGTAGGCCGGCAGGTTGGGGTAGGCGATGTAGTAGGCGATGACGGCGACGGCCAACAGCGCGGCCACCAGCACGATCATCACGCCTCGAATGAGCAAGCGCATGGGCACGGTCCTTGTGATAAGCGCGGCTTTATGCCTGAAAAACCCAGTGATGGCAACTGGCCTTTAGTCTAGTCCCGGCAATCTTTCCATAGAGCGCAGACGCCTGTCGCATCGGTGCCAGCCGGTGGTGCGCGACGCACATAAAGAGTGCAGGTCACGGGGGATACATTGGACCTGCGACCGGCTGCTTCCTTTCTTCGCTGAGGTTCAGGTGATTGTGGCGCATGGATTGCAAGCCTGCGCACTACACAATGCAATCGATGCCGATTGCTTCCCACACGACAACGGTGCCGTGCTGCCCGCTCTGATGAGCGCAGGCAGCTGGCGCCGTTTTTGTTTTTGTCGCCAGCAGCGAGGAGGGTCGATGACCGCCACTTCAGTGCGTAGCGTGTGCCCCTACTGCGGCGTCGGCTGCGGTATCGTCATGACTGTCGAGAGCGGCCGCGTGGTCAAGGTCAGCGGCGACAAGCTGCATCCGGCCAACGCCGGACGCCTGTGCACCAAGGGCAGCACCTGCGCCCAGCCGCTCAGCGATCCGGGGCGCATGCAGCACGCCTACCTGCGCGAGAACCGTGACCATGAGCCGGTACAGTCGAACATGGACGCCGCCATCGCCGCGGCCGGCAGCCGCCTGCGGCAGATTCTCGATGAGCATGGCCCCGATGCCCTGGCCTTCTACGTCTCCGGGCAGATGTCGCTGGAAGCCCAGTACCTGGTCAACAAGCTTGCCAAGGGCTACGTGCGCACGCGGCATATCGAATCCAACTCGCGGCTGTGCATGGCCAGCGCTGGCAGTGGCTACAAGCTGTCGTTGGGCGCCGATGGCCCGCCCGGCTCGTACGATGATTTCGATCAGGCCGAGGTGTTTCTGGTGATCGGCGCGAACATGGCTGATTGTCATCCGATTTTGTGCCTGCGCCTGCTCGATCGCCTCAAGGCCGGCGCCAGGCTGATCGTCGTCGACCCACGGCGCAACGCCACTGCCGACAAGGCCGACCTGTTCCTGCAGATCGAGCCGGGCACCGACCTGGCGCTGCTCAACGGCTTGCTGCACCTGCTGCACGCCAACGGCGCGACCGACCCGGCGTTCATCGCCGCGCACACCGAAGGCTGGGAGGACATGCCGGCTTTTTTGGCCGATTACACGCCAGCCCGAGTCGCCGAGATTACCGGCCTCGACGAACAGGCGATCCGTCAGGCCGCGAAGTGGATCGGTGGCGCGGCCAACTGGATGAGTTGCTGGACCATGGGGCTGAACCAGAGCATATATGGCACGTGGAACACCAACGCGCTGTGCAACCTGCACCTGGCCACCGGCGCCCTCTGCCGTCCAGGCAGCGGACCGTTCTCCCTGACCGGCCAGCCCAACGCGATGGGCGGGCGCGAAATGGGCTACATGGGCCCAGGCCTGCCCGGCCAGCGTTCGTTGCTGGTGGCGGCCGATCGGGCTCACGTCGAAACACTCTGGGGCATTGCCCCCGGCAGCTTGCGTGAAGAAGGCAACGCCGGCACCGTCGACCTGTTTCGGCAGATGGGCGAGGGCGCGATCAAGGCGTGCTGGATCATCTGCACCAACCCGGTGGCCAGTGTCGCCAATCGCCAGCAGGTCATCGATGGTCTGCAGGCCGCAGAGCTGGTGATCACCCAGGATGCCTTTCTCGACACCGAGACCAACCGCTATGCCGACGTGCTGCTGCCCGCCGCGCTGTGGGCCGAGGCCGAAGGGGTGATGATCAACTCCGAGCGCAACATGACCCTGATGCGCAAGGCCGTCGACGCACCGGGGCAAGCCCTGCCGGACTGGCAAATCATCGCCAGGGTGGCCTGCGCCATGGGCTTCGGCGAGGGCTTCGACTACACCAGCGCCGAGCAGGTCTATGAAGAGCTGCAACGCTTCGACAACCCGCAGAGCGGTTACGACATCCGCGGCGCCAGCTACGCGCAACTGCGCCAGCAGCCGCGCCAATGGCCCGCGCTGCCAGGACAGGAGGGGGCGCGCAGCCCGATTCGCTACCTCACCGACGCAGGCGTGCGCTTTCCCACCGCAAGCGGTCGCGCTCGGTTCTTCGCTCGTCCGCACCTGCCAGCCGCCGATCTTCCCGACGCCGAGTTCGCCATGGTGCTCAACACCGGTCGCTTGCAGCATCAGTGGCACACCCTGACCAAGACCGGCAAGGTTGCCACCTTGAACCGGCTCGACCCTGGGCCGTTCATCGAACTCCATCCCGACGACGCCGAGCGCCTGGGCATCGGCGAGGCCGATCAGGTGCAGGTCCGCTCGCGGCGCGGCCAGGCGGTATTGCCGGCCCGTCTCAGCGACCGGGTACGGCCGGGCAATTGCTTCGCGCCGTTTCACTGGAACGACGTGTACGGCAGCGATCTGGCGATCAATGCCGTGACCAGCGACGCCACCGATCCGCTGTCGCACCAGCCGGCGTTCAAGTTCGCCGCCGTGGCGCTGCAACGCGTCGGCTCGCCGGAAATCGCCCTGCAGAACCTCGATGCCGACGTGCCTGAGGCTGTCGCGGCAAGCGACGGGCAGGCGGCCATCCAGGTGCTCTGGGCTTCGCAGACCGGCACCGCGCAGGCCATCGCCGAACGCTGCGCGCAGACCCTGCGCGAGCGTGGCGCATCGGTCGCTCTACGTGGCCTGCACGAGATCACCCCGGCCGAGCTGCTCGCCGCCCGTGACCTGTTGCTGATCACCAGCACCTTCGGCGATGGCGATGCACCGGACAATGCCGCGCGCCTGTGGGCCCAATTGCAGGCCACGCAGACCGAGCCCTGTGCAGACCTGCGCTATGCCGTGCTGGCGCTGGGCGATTCCAGTTACGCGCAGTTCTGCGGCTTTGCCCGCAAGCTGGACGAGCGGCTGACCCAATTGGGCGGCGAGCGTCTGCTCGACCGCGTCGAGTGCGAGCCTGACGATCAGGCGCCTGCCGAGCGCTGGATACAGGCCGCCAGTCTGCTGCTTGCCGGACCAGCGTCCAGTTCAGTGGCGGAATCGGTGGCCGGTTCGGTTGCAGCAGAAGCTGCGTTGTATACCCGTCAACGGCCCTGGCTGTCGCGGGTCCTGCACAACCAGGTGCTCAACGCCGCTGGCACCGAGAAGGAAGTGCGCCATGTGGTGTTCGACTTGAAGGACAGCGGCCTGGTCTATGAAGCCGGTGATGCCCTTGGCGTATGGCCGAGCAACTGCATGAGCCTGGTCGAGGAACTGCTGGCCTGCCTGGGCCTGGACAGCAGCGAGCGGGTCCTGCTCAAGGGGCAGGGCGAGCAGCCGCTGGCAGTGGCTTTGCACAAGCATCTGGACATCACGCGCATCACGCCGCAGTGGCTGGCATTTCTGGGCGAGCGCTGCGCTGATCCGTTGTTGGCCTCGTTGCTCGAACCGGACAACGCTGGCCAACTGCAGCAGTGGCTGTGGGGTCGGCAGTTGATCGATCTGCTCGAAGCCTTTCCGGTCACCCTGACCACCCAGGAACTGCTCGGCCTGCTCAAGCCCTTGCAGCCGCGGCTGTATTCCATCAGCTCCAGCGCCCGCACCGACCCGCATCAGGTGCACATCACGTTGTCGACCGTGCGTTACCAGTGCAACGAGCGCGTGCGCAGTGGCGTCTGCTCGGGCTTTCTGGCCGATCGCTCGGCGGCGGCGCTGGTGCCGATCTTCGTTCAAAAGACCCGTCAGTTCCGCGTGCCCAGCCAGGCCGATACGCCAATGATCATGGTCGGTCCGGGCACCGGCATCGCGCCGTTTCGCGCCTTCCTTCACGAGCGCCAGGCGCTGGGTCATCACGGGCGCAACTGGCTGTTGTTCGGCGAGCAACGCGAACACAGCGACTTCTACTACCGCGACGAACTGCACGCCTGGCTGCGCAGCGGGCATCTGCACCGGCTGGATACGGCGTTCTCCCGTGACCAGGCAGAAAAGATCTACGTCCAGGACCGCCTGCGCCAGCAGGGCGCCCAGGTGTGGCAATGGTTGCAGCAGGGCGGGCATTTCTATGTCTGCGGCGATGCCAGCCGCATGGCCAAGGATGTCGACACAGTGCTGCGCGACGTGGTGGCGGAACACGGCGCCATGAGCACGCAGCAGGCCGAGGCTTACTTGGCGCAGTTGAGCCGGGATCGGCGTTATGTGCGGGATGTGTACTGAAAGGGTGCGGTGTGCACTGGGGTGGGGCTTTGTATCAGGGAGGGCCTCTTCGCGGGCAG
>NZ_DJUS01000144.1:6211-8492 GCF_002438365.1 Pseudomonas sp. UBA6276 | reverse complement strand
GCTCTGCCCGCGAAGAGGCCCCAACTGACACTCCCCTGACAAACCCTGGCACGCAACCTGCTTCCACCCTGACAAGTCCCCGGTGCTCAACGACGATCACCCCACCGGACACCCTCATTTCGACGATCAGGCAAAGGCGCCTGGAGCATTCGCTCCAGGCGTTTTTTTTTGCCCGATGGTCAAGACACCGCAACGTGCCAGGAGATACCCATGAACGCGCTCGTGAACCTCAAGCCCCGGCAGAAACTCATCGTCGTCGGCAACGGCATGGTGGGGCATCACTGTGTCGAGCAGTTGATCGAGCGCAACGCGGTCGATCGCTACGAGATCCACGTCTTCGGCGAAGAGCGCCAGCGGGCGTATGACCGGGTGCACCTGTCCGAATACTTCGGCGGCTCGTGCGCCGAAACCCTGGCCTTGGGCGACGCCCAGTTGTACGGCAGGCACGGCGTCACCTTGCACCTGGGCCAGCCGGTGATCGAGATCGACCGTCAGGCCCGCGAAGTGGTCACCGCCAACGGGCGGCATGCCTACGACGTATTGGTACTGGCCACCGGTTCGTTCCCGTTCGTGCCGCCGATTCCGGGCTGTGAGGGCAACGCGCGACTGGTTTACCGCACCCTGGATGATCTGGACGCGATCCGCGCCGCGGCGGTCGGGGCGCGCCGTGGCGTGGTGGTCGGCGGCGGGCTGCTGGGCCTGGAAGCGGCCAACGCCTTGAAGTCGCTGGGGCTGGAAGCTCACGTGGTCGAGTTCGCTCCGCGGCTGATGCCGGTGCAGCTGGACGCCGAAGGGGGAGCGGCGTTGCGCGCGCGTATCGAAGCCCTGGGCGTGGGCGTGCACACCTCGCGCGCCACGCAGAACGTGGAGGCTGGCGAGACCCATCGCTATCGGATGAATTTCGACGGCGGCGAGTGTCTGGAAACCGACCTGATCGTGTTCTCGGCCGGTATCCGCCCTCAAGACGCACTGGGCCGCGCCAGCGGGCTGGAGATCGCCACCCGTGGCGGTATCGTCATCGACCCGCACTGCCGCACCAGCGACCCGGCGGTGTATGCGATCGGCGAGTGCGCCTCCTGGAACGGCAGCATCTTCGGTCTGGTAGCGCCCGGTTACAGCATGGCCCGCAACGTTGCCTGCGAATTGGCCGGGGAAACGCCGGTGGCGTTCAGCGGCGCCGACATGTCCACCAAGCTCAAGCTGCTCGGGGTCGATGTGGGTTCCATCGGCGACGCCCATGCCAGCACGCCGGGCGCCAAGAGCTACCGTTTCATCGACGAAGCCAACGCCAGCTACCGGCGCCTGGTGGTGGACGCCAGCGGCAAACGGGTTCTCGGTGCCGTGCTGGTCGGCGACAACAGCTACTACGACACCCTGCTGCAATACGCGCAGAACGGCATCGCCCTGCCGGCCGACCCGTCGACGTTGATCCTGCCGCTGTCCGACGGCGCACCGGTTCTGGGCGCCGACGCGCTGCCCGACACGGCCATGATCTGCTCCTGCCACAACGTCAGCAAAGGTGCGATCTGTTCCGCCATCGACGGCGGTTGCGGCGATTTCTCGGCGCTCAAGTCGCAGACCAAGGCCTGCACCGGCTGTGGCGGCTGCGCGGCGCTGCTCAAGCAGGTCTTCGAGCATGAACTGACGGCCCGTGGCGTGACGGTCGACAAGAGCCTGTGCGAGCACTTCGCCTACACCCGCGCCGAGCTGTACGCGCTGGCCCGTGTCGAAGGCATCGCCAGCTTCGAGGACATGCTCGCCCGCCACGGCCGCGGCGCCGTGGGCTGCGACGTGTGCAAGCCCACTGTCGGCAACATCCTCGCCTCGTGCTGGAACCAGCCGATCATGGATCCTTCGCTGGTGCCGCTGCAGGACACCAACGACACCTTCATGGCCAACATGCAGAAGAACGGCACCTACTCGGTGGTGCCGCGCATTCCCGGCGGTGAGATCACCCCGGACAAGCTCATCGCCATCGGCGTGGTGGCGAAGAAATACGACCTCTACACCAAGATCACCGGTGGCCAGCGCATCGACCTGTTCGGCGCGCAGTTGCACGAACTGCCGGAGATCTGGAGCGAACTGATCGAAGCGGGCTTCGAAACCGGGCATGCCTACGGCAAGTCGACCCGCACCGTGAAGTCCTGCGTGGGCAGCACCTGGTGTCGCTACGGCGTGCAGGACAGCGTGGCCATGGCCCTGCGCATCGAGGACCGCTACAAGGGCCTGCGCTCGCCGCACAAGCTCAAGTTCGCGGTATCGGGCTGCACCCGCGAGTGCG
>NZ_DJUS01000144.1:0-6185 GCF_002438365.1 Pseudomonas sp. UBA6276 | reverse complement strand
TGATGTTCTACATCCGCACCGCCGACAAGCTGCAGCGCACCTCGGTGTGGCGCGAGAACCTGGAAGGCGGCCTGGAATTCCTCAAGCAGGTGGTCCTGGAAGACAGCCTGGGCGTGGGCGCCGAACTCGAAGCGCAGATGCAGCGGGTGGTCGATCACTATGAATGCGAATGGGCCAACGCCCTGAAGGATCCGGAAAAGCTCAAGCGCTTCCGCACCTTCGTCAATGACAAACGCGCGGACCCCGGCGTGCAGTTCGTCAAGGAACGCGGCCAGCGCCGCCCCGCCCATGCGGGCGATGTCGTGACGTTGATCCCGGTGGTCGAGGAGGTGGTGTGATGCAGGCAATCGAAGCTGTGCAGGCGATGGCTTGGCAAGTAGTGTGCGAGCGGTCGGACCTGATCGCCAATTCCGGTGTGGTGGTGTGGCTGGACGGTGACCAGATCGCATTGTTCTACCTGCCCGAAGCAGGCGAGGGCAGGGTGCTGCACGCCATCGACAACCACGACCCGCGCTCGGGCGCCAACGTACTGGGCCGTGGAATCGTCGGGTACCTGCAGGGGGAGTTGGTGGTGGCGGCGCCGCTGTACAAGCAGCATTACTGCTTCAGCGACGGGCGCTGCCTGGAGGCGCCGGATCAGCATGTCAGGGTCTGGCCGGTGCGCTTGAATGGGAATCAGGTGGAGATTGGCAGGTTGTAGGTAGGTCTTGCTGGCCTCTTCGCGGGCAGAGAGCTCGCCGCCCGCCCCGTTCCCACACAATCGGAAGCGTCAGTTGAACTTGTGGGAGCGGGCTCTGCCCGCGAAGAGGCCCTCACTACCAAAGCAAACCCCATGGCCCAATGCTACGATTGGCGCCATGAACCTCGACAGCCGCATCAAATTCCGCCACCTGCTGTGCTTTCTCGAAATTGCCCGTCAGGGCAGCTTCGCCAAGGCCGCCGACACCTTGTCCATCAGCCAGCCGGCGATTTCCAAGACCCTCAAGGAACTCGAAGACCTGCTGCAGACCCGCTTGTTCGAGCGCGACAAGAGCGGGGTCGAGCTGACGGCCGCAGGCGTGCGCTTCATGCGCTACGCCGGCCCCTGCGTGCAGGCCCTGCGCGACGGCGTCAGCAGCCTGCGCGGCGAGCCGCACGAAGCGCCCCAGGTGCGCATCGGTGTGCTGTCCACCGTCGAAAGCCAATTGTTGCCGGAAGTGCTCTGCCGCCTGCACGCGCGCCACGCCGCGCTGGTCGTCAGCGTCGCGACCGGGCCGGGGGCCTACCTGCTGGCGCAACTGCACGTGGGCGAACTGGACCTGGTGATCGGCCGCATGACCGACAGCCCGCAGATTCAGGGCCTGTCGTTCGAGCACCTGTACAGCGAGTCGATGACCCTGGTGGTACGTCCGGGCCATCCGCTGCTCGAAGTGCGCCCGTTGGACGCCGAACAGGTCGGCGCCTGCCCGTGGGTACTGCCGCTGGCTGGGACGACCATCCGCAAGCACGCCGACAGCTTGTTCGTGCAATGCGCGATCACCCCGTCTGCGCAACGTCTGGAAACGCTTTCGCCGACCCTCAGTCGACGCTACGTCGCCAGCAGCGATGCCATCTGGGTCGCGCCACGCGATGCGGTGCAACGCGACATCGCCACCGGCCAGTTGTACGAACTGGATCTAGGCGTGCACGAGCCGGGCGGCTCGGTGGGCATCTGCCGCAACGCCGCGCTGCAGCTGTCGATGCCGGCGCAATGGCTGTGTGAGGTGGTGCGTGAAGTGGCTGCGCAGTATGAGCAGTCCTCCACCTTCCCATGACACATCTTTCATAGAGCCGCTGCCGAGCCACTTTCCTTTTGCTGGCCTGAACTTATCGGCTTTTTGCCTCTCTCATGCCGGTAGCCATTGGTCGTGGCCGCCTGATAAGCTCGCGGCCTCACTCGATTGCCCTTATGGCGCATGAACAAGGAAATAGCATGAAACAGCATCGGTTGGCGGCGGCAGTTGCCTTGGTCACCCTGGTCCTCGCAGGTTGCGATTCCCAGACCAGCGTCGAGCTCAAAACCCCGGCGCAAAAAGCTTCCTACGGTATCGGCCTGAACATGGGCAAGAGCCTGGCTCAGGAAGGTATGGACGATCTCGACTCCAAGGCCGTAGCCCTGGGTATCGAAGACGCCGTCGGCAAGAAAGAGCAGAAGATCAAGGACGATGAGCTGGTCGCAGCTTTCGCCGATCTGCAGAAACGCGCTGAAGAACGCATGACCAAGATGAACGCCGAGGCCCAGACCGCCGGCAAGAAGTTCCTCGAGGAAAACGGCAAGAAAGACGGCGTGGTCACCACCGCTTCGGGCCTGCAGTATCAGGTCATCAAGAAGGCCGACGGCGCTCAGCCCAAGCCGACCGACGTGGTCACCGTCCATTACGAAGGCAAGCTGATCGACGGCAAGGTCTTCGACAGCTCCATCGAGCGCGGCGCCCCGATCGATCTGCCGGTCAGCGGCGTGATTCCAGGCTGGGTCGAAGGCCTGCAACTGATGCACGTCGGCGAGAAGGTCAAGCTGTTCATCCCGGCCGATCTGGCCTACGGTGCCCAGAGCCCGAGCCCGACCATTCCGGCCAACTCGGTGCTGGTGTTCGACCTCGAGCTGATCGCCATCAAGGACGCTGCCAAGGCTGCTGCCGACGCTGCTGCCGAAACCGACGATGCCGAAGTCGAAGAAGCTGCACCCGCCAAGTAAGCGCTATTACTGCGAAGCGTCACGGCTTGATGAAACGCCCCGTCTCGACGGGGCGTTTTCGTTTGAACCGGGCCTTGGCCAATGGGTCTGAGATGAAGCTGCACTAGCCGTTTTCGGAACACTGCGTCAAGAATTTTCGTGGCTTTTTTGTGTGAGTAAAAAACGCCCGATTTGACCTCAGCCCTTGAAAACCGGGCGGGTCAGGCGCGAAAAGCGGCTCTGTTCACAAGGTTATCCACAAATACTGTGGATAACCTGAAACCACCATTCGGCACCGGAGGGCTCATGAAGGCACCTTGGAATTTCACCCGTTTTCTGCCCATTGCCGAACGCATCCTGAGTCGGGGCCGCCTGCCGGCCTTGATCTTCGCCGTGGCGCGCAAGGGCAAGGGCTATCGGCTGGGCGCCCTGAAGGAAGACGTGCAACTGCTCCAGGCCCTGTGCCTGGCCTACTGGCGGGGCGAGTACCGCAACATCAGCCCGAAGGCGTTGCTGTCCATCGTCGCTGGCCTGGTCTACTTCGTCAGCCCCATCGATGCCATTCCCGACTGGCTGTTGGGCGTCGGCATGCTGGACGACATCGCGGTCCTGGCCTGGGTAATGAAAACCCTGTCCGGTGAACTGGACACCTTCCGTGCCTGGCGCGAGCGGCAGTCTCCGGAGAAGCTGCGGGTCGTCGAACGCCTGCCGGCTTCGGAGCAGGAGCTTGAGCTGGAAAAATCCCACCGCTGATACACCTGCCGACTTCGGTGCGCAGTTAACGCCCCGAAGTCGGCGATCCCCTGTTAACATCCCCGCATTACGCTTGCATCATCCGATGTAGGCAGCCATCGTGCGGGAGGATGCAATGGGGGTTCAGGTGATAAGCCGTGACGGTCAGCCGGAATACGCGGTGGTGCCATGGGCCGAGTATCAACGGCTTCTGGCTGCCGCCGCAGGCAGCTCGGTCGAGCAGTCTTCAGACACCGAAGCGTCCAGCGAACCGGCTGCTCCGGCCGCTCACGTCCCACCTCCCAGCTTCCAGCGCCTGCGCGAATTGCGCGAGACCCAGGGCGTGCCTCTGGACAGTCTGGCCCGCGCGGTCGGCATCAGTCCTTCCTACCTGTCGATGATCGAAACCGGCGAGCGTGAGCCCGATGCTGCCATCCGCCGCAGCCTTGCCTGGGAATTGGGGGTGCCGGGCTGGAGCAGCGAGTCGTGAGCGTGCGCATCAGCCGGCAACAATGGGAGGGCTTGCTGAGCGAGCTCGACGTTGCACGGCACCAGCGCCACTTGCTCACCTACCGCGCGCTGCTCGAACGTCTGGCATTGCCCACGCCTGCCATGCAGACCCTGACGGCGGCGCTGGAATACCTGGCCATGCTCGATGCCCGCGCCGACCAACCGTTGCGCAGCTCGCTGGTGATCAGCCAAGGCGCCAGCCGGCTGCCGCGTCCCGGCTTTTTCGAGTGCGTTGAAAAGCTCGGGCGCTTCTCCGGTCCATCAGATGGCGTGGCGGCTGCCGCCTGGCACGCCTCGGAAGTGGTGCGCGTGTTCGAGTATGCGTACCCGTCCAGCACGGCGGTCTAGGCCGGCCCGGTGATCAGTCTGAGTACGTCGATCAGTCGGCCCAAGCCCAGGTATCGCCCACCTTGAACGATCACGAAGTCCTCTTCGATCCGTTGCCGTGCACGCCCGGTCAGTAGGCGACTGACCTGTTGCAGGGACTGCTTGATGTCGACCGCGAGGAATTCACTGCTCATCAACCAGCTGATCGGCTTGCGCGCGAACGGGTCGGCGGCAAAGGGCTTGAGCAGCGCATCCGACAGTGCGTACCGATGGACGACGCCACAGGGGAGGCCCTCGTCGTCGACCACGGCCAGGGTGTTCAGGTCGGCCTGCAAGCGGAAGGCTTCCAGCACTTGCCGGGTCGAGGTATCGCGCTGCACCGCGGCTTGTTCGATGATCAACGCGGCCAGGTCGCCGCCGTCTCCGCCCAGGGGAGGGTGGCTGTCTTCCAGATCAGGAATCAGCGCCCGGGCATCCCGTGGCGGCAGCTCCTGAGGACGGCAGAGCAGATAGCCCTGGACCAGGTCGACGCCCATCTCGATGAGCACCAGCAGTTCTTCCTCCAGCTCGATGCCCTCGGCGATCACCTGGGCTTTGGAGGCCTTGGCGATCTGCAGGATGGAGCCGACGAACTCACGCTTGAGGGCGTCCTGGTGAATGCCATCGATGAAGTGACGGTCGATCTTCACGTAGTCCGGGCGCAATTCCGACCACAGGCGCAGACTCGAATAGCCTGCTCCCAAGTCGTCCAGGGCAATGGAAAACCCCATGGCACGGTAATGATGCAGGGCGTTGAACAGCAGTTGGAAATCGTCGGTAGGGGTCTGTTCGGTGAGTTCGATGACCACCTGGTTTGGGCTGATGCCGTAGCGTTGCAACAACTGCAAGGTGCGGCCGTTTTCGTGCAGCGGTTCGAGCAGCGACTCAGGCGACACGTTGAGAAACAGTTTGCCGTCCAGGCGCTGTTCGCTGAAGCGGCGGCAGGCGGTTTCGCGGCACATCATCTCCAGCTCGTTGAGCCGCCCGGCCTGGCGGGCGACGGCGAACAGATTGATCGGCGAGTGCAGCGGGCTGTTCGACGGCCCTCGACTCAATGCCTCGAAGCCCAGGATCTGTCGCTGGGACAGTGACACGATGGGCTGGAACAAGCTGTGCACACCGCCTTGGGCCAGAATGGTGTCCAGGGCGCTGAGCTGTTCAATGACGGTCATCGGTACGCTACCTTGCTGAAGGTCGTTCTGACCGATGCGTGAAACAGGTTGAAAGCACCGGGCCAGACGCAAAAAAAGACCCGCTGCTCACGCAGCGGGTCCCTATTTCACGACAGCTTCATTTCGGTTTGATGACGCAGGTGTCACGTTGCAGTCATTACTTCCGTGGATCAGTGCTTGGCCACCGACGTATTGAGTTTCAGGTAGTCGAGCAGGATGCGCCCGGTCTCGGCCAGGTAAGCGTCGTCTTCCGGTTTGGTCTTGTCCGGATCGGCGCCCAGTGCGTCTTCGTCTTCCTTCTTCAGCTCTTTGAGCGGCTCTTCGCCCTTGGCCTTGCGACGGGTGTTTTCCAACGCCAGTTGCTTGGCTTCGATGTCGCTGTGCTGGGCACGACGATCGGCCTCGTTCAGGCTCACGGTCTTCTCTTTCATCAACTGCTCGGCCAGGGCCAGGCGATCGCGGATGTAGATGAATTCCGGATCCTTGACGGTGCGCGCGTCATGATCGGCGGTCAGCTTGGCCAGGTACGGCTTGAACGGATCGCTGGCCGGCTTGATGGCCGGGCGGATGGTGTCCCACGGCATCGCTTCGGGCAGGGCGCTCTCGCCGATCTCCTTGGTGTCGATGATCGACGGGTAGGCGATGTCCGGCAGCACGCCCTGATGCTGGGTGCTCTGTCCGGAAACCCGGTAGAACTTGGCCAGGGTCAGCTT
>NZ_DJUS01000149.1:0-11834 GCF_002438365.1 Pseudomonas sp. UBA6276 | reverse complement strand
CGCACCAGCTCCTGCTGGGCCTGCTCGCGTTCGAGCACTTCCTGGCGCAGCTTGCTGTTGAGCCCTTCCAGCGCACTGGTGCGTTCCACCACCCGCGTTTCCAACTCATGCCGGGTGCGGCCTTCGAATTCGATGCGCTCGAGGTAGTGGCGGCGACGCTGCATCATCAGACCCAGCAGCAGCATCAATGCCAGGAGCAGGGCTCCGCCCACCGCTACGACGGTGCGCACCGGGCGATCGAGCAAGGTCTTGGGGGCGAGGATGCTGACGTTCCAGCCGGTTTCGGCGATGGTTCGCGTCTGGGTGAGCCAGGCGTCGGCTTCCAGGTTCAACGGTTGCGGGTCGCGGGTGGGGTAGGGCAGGATCGAGACGATGGCCTGACGCTCGCCATCGCTGAGCGGGCGTGTGGCCCGGAAGCGCCATTCGGGGCGCGAAGTGAGGATGACCACGCCGTTGTGGTCGGTGAGCAGGAGCTGTTCGGGCGTCTTGCCCCATAGGGTTTCGGTGTGGTCGAGGTCGACCTTCACCACCAGTACGCCGATGACCTTGTCCTGGTCGTGTACGGCGGCGGCGAAGAAGTAGCCGCGTTTTGCCGACGTGGTGCCAAGCCCGAAGAAGCGCCCCAGGCGTCCGGCGACGGCATCGCTGTAATAGGGGCGAAAGGCGAAGTTGCGACCGACGAAACTGTCGCGCTGCTCCCAGTTGGAGGCAGCCAACGTATTACCATCGGCGTCCAGCAGGTACATGACTTCCGCCCCGGTCTGTTCGCGGATGTCCTTGAGCAGATGGTTGGCGTCTAGCGTTGCTTGAGGGTCGCGAGGTGCAGCCAGCAGCGCACGCAGCGCGGGCAGGTCACCGAGGATTTGCGGCAGGGTTTCGTAGCGGTGCAGGGTGCCCAGCAGGTTGGCGACGTAGAGGTCCAGCGTCTGCCGGTTCTGGCTGACCAGCTCGCTTTTGTAATAGCGCTCGGCCAGGTGTTCCAGGGGCCACAACAGCGGCGCCAGGCACAAAGCGAGGATCGCCAGGCTGCGCCAGCGGGGTCTGCGAGTGGAGGAAGATCTGGAGGTCATAGGACAACACGCCGGGATGGACCGGCGTATTATGCGTCAGGCAGCTGCCGCGAAGCACGGGTGACATGCATCGCGACGTTGCCACAGGCCGATCACGGAAACACGTCGGCCTCTTCCAGGCGCTTGCCGGCCAGGTCCTTGGCCGACAGCGATGGCGCTGTATCCAGCTGCCAATCGATTGCCAATTGCTCGTCATCCCACGCGATGCTGCGTTCCGAAGACGGATCGTAGTAGTCGGTGGTCTTGTAGAGGAATTCGGCGTACTCGCTCTGGACCACGAAGCCGTGGGCGAAGCCCGGCGGAATCCACAGCTGGCGGCTGTTCTGCGCGGACAGCTCGACGGCCACCCACTTGCCGAAGTTGGGCGAACTGCGGCGGATGTCCACCGCGACGTCCAGCACTTGCCCGGCAACCACGCGCACCAGCTTGCCTTGGGCATGCTGCACCTGATAGTGCAGCCCGCGCAGCACGCCACGGGCCGAACGCGAGTGGTTGTCCTGGACGAACGGCAGGTCGATGCCAGTCGCTTCCTTGAAAGCCCGGGCATTGAAGCTTTCGTAGAAGAAGCCGCGCTCGTCACCGAAAACCTTCGGCTCGATGATCAATACATCGGGCAGTTCGGTAGCGATCACGTTCATCGGGTTTCTCCGGCCAGCGCGTACAGGTACTGGCCGTAGCCGGTCTTGCCGAAGTACTTGGCGCGCACCAGCAACTGTTCGCGATCGATCCAGTGGTTCTGGTAGGCGATTTCTTCCAGGCAGGCCACTTTCAGCCCCTGACGGTGTTCGATGGTCTGCACGTATTGCGAGGCATCGAGCAGGCTGTCGTGGGTACCGGTGTCGAGCCAGGCGAAGCCACGGCCGAAGCGCTCGACGCGCAGGTCGCCGCGTTCCAGGTAAGCATTGTTGACGTCGGTGATTTCCAGCTCGCCGCGCGGCGAAGGCTGGACGTCCTTGGCGATGCGCACCACGTCGTTATCATAGAAGTACAGGCCGGTGACCGCGTAGCTGGACTTGGGCTCGGCCGGCTTTTCTTCGATGGACAGTGCGCGACCGTCCTCGTCGAACTCGACCACGCCGAAACGCTCGGGGTCCTTGACCCAGTAACCGAACACGGTAGCGCCGGTAGGGTGCGCCGAGGCGCGCTTGAGCTGATCGCTGAAGTGCTGGCCGTGGAAGATGTTGTCGCCCAGGATCAGGCACACCGGGTCGTCGCCAATGAATTCCTCACCGATCAGGAACGCCTGGGCCAGGCCGTCCGGCGCCGGCTGTTCGGCGAACTGGATGTTGATCCCGAACTGGCTGCCATCGCCCAGCAACTGGCGGTATTGCGGCAGGTCCTGAGGCGTGGAGATCAGCAGGATCTCGCGGATGCCGGCCAGCATCAGTACCGAGATCGGGTAGTAGATCATCGGCTTGTCGTAGATGGGCAGCAACTGCTTGGAAACACCCAGGGTAATAGGGTGCAGGCGGGTGCCGGAGCCCCCGGCCAGAACGATACCTTTCATCATGCGATCAAGTCCTTAGGTTCGGTGAAGCCCAGGCGTTCACCTTGATAACTGCCGTCCTGCACGCGACGGCACCATTGAAGATTGTCCAGATACCACTGCACGGTCTTGCGCAGGCCGGTCTGGAAGGTTTCCTGCGGGACCCAGCCCAGTTCGCGCTCGATCTTGCTGGCGTCGATGGCGTAGCGCAGGTCGTGGCCCGGGCGATCCTTGACGAAGGTGATCAGGTCGGCATAGTGCGCCACACCGTCCGGACGCTGCGGTGCCAGCTCATCGAGCAGGCCGCAGATGCTGCGCACCACGTCGATGTTCTTCTGCTCGTTGTGGCCGCCGATGTTGTAGGTCTCGCCGACCACGCCTTCGGTGACGACCTTGAACAGGGCGCGGGCATGGTCTTCGACGTACAGCCAGTCACGCACCTGCATGCCATTGCCGTACACCGGTAGCGGCTTGCCGGCCAGGGCGTTGAGAATCACCAGCGGAATGAGTTTCTCCGGGAAGTGATACGGGCCGTAGTTGTTCGAGCAGTTGGTGATCAGCACCGGCAGGCCGTAGGTGCGCTGCCAGGCGCGTACCAGATGGTCGGAGGCTGCCTTGCTGGCCGAGTAGGGCGAGCTTGGCGCGTACGGCGTGGTTTCGGTGAACAGGTCGTCCACGCCATGCAGGTCGCCGTAGACCTCGTCGGTGGAAATATGGTGGAAGCGGAAGGCGTCGCGTTCGGCTGCGGGCAGCTGCTGCCAGTAGCCACGGGTGGCTTCGAGCAGGGCATAGGTGCCGACCACGTTGGTCTGGATGAACTCGCCCGGTCCGTCGATGGAGCGGTCGACGTGGGATTCGGCGGCCAGGTGCATGATCGCGTGGGGCTGGAAACGCGCCAGTACGGCGGCGACCGCTGCCTGGTCGGCGATATCGGCCTGGACGAATTCGTAACGGCTGTCGTTGGCGATTTCGGTCAGTGATTCGAGGTTGCCGGCGTAGGTCAGCTTGTCGAGGTTGAGAACTTCGTGCTCGGTGTTGGCGATCAGGTGACGAACCAGTGCCGAGCCGATGAAACCGGCGCCGCCGGTGATGAGAATGCGCATGTCGAAAGCCTTCTTCCTTAGCTGACAAAGATTCGTTGCAGCCTAGCTTGTGTGGATGGGCGCGGCGGTGCAAGCCCGATTGGTTAAACGAATGTGCAGCATGGTTGTGCAGCATGGTTCAGTAGCCACCGGCCTGCGCGATCGCGTCGCGTCAGACAACGTTGCCGATGGTGGAAATGTCGCGCGGCGAACCGCTACAGTACTTGCAAATCAGGCCATCGAGGTTTCACTCATGCCGCTCGACTCGCTCGTGCAACGTGCCAGTCTTCCCAACCCCGTGGTGAGTATCGAACAGGCGCAGGCATTGTTGTTCGAGCACTACGGCCTGCAGGGCCAGTTGTACAGCCTGGGTAGCCAGCAGGACCTGAACTTTCGGGTCGAAAACCCACAGGGCCGCTGGGTGTTGAAGTTCTGTCACGATGAGGGGGCCCATCAGGCACTGGCTGCCCAGCATGCCGCGATGCTGCATCTGGCCCGCAGTAGCCTGTCAGTGCCTCATGTGCTGCTGGCCACCGACGGTCGCGACACCGTGGCCGTAACGCTCGGCCAACAGCGCCTGCAGATGCGCGTGTTGAGCTATCTGGAAGGCCAGCCACTGACCCGTCTCAAGCACCTGGGGCCTGAACCGATCGCCCGCATCGGCAGATTGTGCGGCGAGGTGGACCGCGCCTTGATCGACTTTCAGCACCCAGGCCTTGCGCGCACGCTGCAATGGGACCCGCGCCACGCGCATAAGTTGCTTGATCGCCTGTTGCCGACGCTCGACGACCCACGGCAACGTGGCCGTGTGGTTGAAATGGCGTTCGAGGCCCAGCGCCGCCTGGGGGAGGTGAGCGCCGATCTGCCGATGCAGGCGGTGCACCTGGACATCACCGACGACAACAGTGTCTGGCAGCGCGATGTGAATCTGCGCTGGCAACTGGCGGGTCTGATCGATTTTGGTGATCTGGTGCACACCTGGCGTGTGGCGGACCTGGCGGCAACCTGCGCCGCGCTGCTGCATCATGCCCATGGCGATCCGTTCGCGGTGTTGCCGGCAGTGACGGCCTATCAGCAGGTCAATCCGCTGAGCGAAGCCGAGTTGCGTGCGCTGTGGCCGTTGGTGGTACTGCGAGCGGCGGTGCTGGTGACCAGCAGCGCCCGGCAGTTGAGCGTGGCGCCGGATAACGACTACATCCGGGCCAATGTCGAGCACGAGTGGGAGATCTTCGACATAGCTACCGCAGAACCATTCGAATTGATGGAAGCGGCAATTTTCAGCAGTGTGGGTCGGAGCATACCCGAATCTTCAAGCGATGGCATATTGCCGTTGTTCGTCGGCGTGACGCACTCGACAGTTTGCCCCGTAGATTTGAGCGTGCTCAGCGAGCATTTCGCGGACGGCAATTGGGAGCAAGCGAATATCGACGAACGGCTGCTGGCCGATGCCGCAGCGGTCGGTGGCTGGGCCTGCACCCGGCATGGCGAGTACCGCCTCTCGCGTACCCGCATCGACACCTGCTCGGCATCGGCGACCTGCGCACTGCATGTGCAGGTCCAGGCGCCACCGGGCACATCCCTGCAAGCGCCCTGGGCTGGCACGCTGCGGCGACTGGCCGATGCCAGCGTGGTACTCGAAGGCACCTTCGCGAGCCTGCACCTGTGGGGGCTCGATTGTCCTTGCCCAGCCGGGACGGTGCTCGCGGCGGGCGCCCCGCTGGGTCAGGTCGACGGTTCGCTGCTGGTGCAACTGTGCCGCATTCCCGAGCTGAGTCCGCCGCTGTTCTGTACGCCGGCGCGGGCAGCAGCCTGGCAGCGTCTGTGCCCTTCGCCGGCGTTTGTGCTGGGCATCGATTGCGATGCACCGACACCCCCCGATGCGGACCTTCTGCTGCGGCGTCGCGACGCCAGCTTCGCGCGTTCGCAGAAGCATTATTACCAGGCGCCGCCGCAGATCGAGCGCGGCTGGCGCAACCATCTGATCGACATGCACGGCCAGGCGTATCTGGACATGCTCAACAACGTCGCGGTACTTGGCCATGGGCATCCGCGCATGGCCCAGGTGGCGGCGCGACAATGGTCGCTGCTCAACACCAACTCACGTTTTCACTATGCCGCGATCGCCGAGTTTTCCGAGCGCCTGCTGGCGTTGGCCCCCGAAGGGTTCGATCGGGTGTTTCTGGTCAACAGCGGCACGGAGGCCAACGACCTGGCGATTCGGCTGGCCTGGGCGGCCAGCGGTGGCCGTGACATGCTCAGCATGCTCGAGGCCTACCATGGCTGGTCGGTGGCCACCGATGCCATTTCCACCTCCATCGCCGACAACCCGCAGGCCTTGAGCACGCGTCCGGACTGGGTCCATCCGGTGATGGCGGCCAACAGCTACCGCGGCACCTTCCGCGGCGCCGACAGCACCGCGGGCTACGTGCGCAGCGTCGACGATGCCTTGCATCGATTGGATGCGCAGGGGCGTCAACTGGCCGGTTTCATCTGCGAGCCGGTGTACGGTAACGCCGGTGGCATTGCCCTGCCCGAGGGGTATCTGCAACAGGTCTACGAGCGGGTCCGCGCCCGCGGAGGCGTGTGCATCGCCGACGAAGTGCAGGTCGGCTATGGCCGACTCGGCGAGTATTTCTGGGGGTTCGAACAGCAAGGCGTCGTGCCGGACATCATCACCATGGCCAAGGGCATGGGCAATGGTCATCCATTGGGCGCGGTGATCACCCGCCGCGAGATTGCCGAGGCGCTGGAAGCCGAGGGTTATTTCTTCTCGTCGGCCGGTGGCAGCCCGGTGAGCTGTCGCATTGGCCTGGCAGTACTCGACGTCATGGCCGAAGAGGGCCTGTGGGAGAACGCGCGGGTGGTCGGCGGGCATTTCAAGGCCCGCCTGCTGGCCTTGCTCGATGAGCATCCGCTGGTGGGTGGCGTGCACGGGTCCGGCTTCTATCTGGGCCTGGAGCTGGTGCGCGACCGCCACAGCCTGGAGCCGGCGACCCAGGAGACGGCGCTGTTGTGCGAGCGGCTGCGGGAACTGGGCATCTTCATGCAACCCACCGGTGACTATCTGAACATCCTCAAGATCAAGCCACCGATGGTGACTACCCGGCAGAGCGTGGACTTCTTCGTCGACAGCGTGGCGCGGGTGCTGGACGAAATGGCCTGCTGAATCAGTCGCTGGCGCGCCCTGCGGCGGGCGTGTTTCACGATCCGCCCGACAACCTGTAGAGTGCGCCCATACCTTTTCATGGACCACCGGAGCCCTGACCCATGACCACGCTCGACAGTACCCCTCGCGCCGACGGTTTCCACATGCCGGCCGAATGGGCACCCCATACCCAGACCTGGATGCTGTGGCCCGAGCGCCCGGACAACTGGCGCCTGGGTGGCAAGCCGGTGCAAGCGGCGCATGTCGCCCTGGCCAAGGCCATCGCGCGTTTCGAACCGGTCACGGTCGGTGTGTCTGCCGGGCAATACGACAACGCGCGCGCGCGCCTGGACGTGCCCAACATTCGCGTGGTCGAGATCAGCAGCGACGATGCCTGGATGCGCGATACCGGGCCGACCTTCGTCGTCGACCACGGTGGCGAAGTCCGCGGCGTGGACTGGGCCTTCAACGCCTGGGGTGGCTTTCTGGGCGGACTCTACGCGCCCTGGAACCGCGACGAGCAGGTCGCCAGCAAGGTCCTGGACATGGAACGCTGCCAGCGCTATCACACCCAGGGTTTCGTGCTCGAGGGTGGCTCCATCCACGTCGACGGCGAAGGCACGCTGATCACTACCGAAGAGTGCCTGCTCAACCGCAATCGCAACCCACACCTGGACCGCGGGCAGATCGAACGCATCCTGGCTGATCATCTGGCGGTGGAGAAGATCATCTGGCTGCCCGACGGCCTGTTCAACGACGAGACCGACGGCCACGTCGACAACTTCTGCTGCTACGTGCGCCCCGGTGAAGTGCTGCTGGCCTGGACCGACGACGCCAGCGACCCGAACTATCCGCGTTGCCAGGCCGCTTTGCAGGTGCTGGAAAACAGCGTCGATGCCAAGGGCCGGGCGCTGGTAGTGCACAAGATGCCGATTCCCGGGCCTCTCTACGCCACTCAGGAGGAATGCGACGGCGTCGATCTGGTTGCCGGCAGCCAGGAGCGTCATCCGTCCGTGCGTCTGGCCGGTTCCTACGTGAACTTCCTGATCGTCAACGGCGGCATCATCGCCCCAAGCTTCGACGATCCGCTCGACGGCGTGGCGCAGGCCTTGCTGCAGAAGCTGTTTCCAGAGCATGAAGTGGTCATGGTGCCAGGCCGCGAACTGCTGCTCGGCGGCGGCAACATCCACTGCCTGACCCAGCAGCAGCCGGCACCTGTGCGCGGTTGAGTTGGCCTGAGTCGCCCTGAAAAGCCCGGCCTGATGCCGGGCTTTTTCATGGGCGTTATTCCATCGCGAGACCTTCTTATAGCCACAAAGTTTCACGAAATTTTGACTTTCGTTGTCCCCCATCGCTAGGATCCGACCCCGCACACGGATCCTCATAGACCCTGCCCCACCGTTCGAACGCCTGTTGCAGAGCACTGCGCAGGTTGCACGAACGACGGAAAACAAGCGGGTGGTCGTGTAGCGTCCTCACTGGTGATTAGGGAAAACAAGATGTTGAACAAGAAATGGGCTGTCCTCGCCCTGGGCGTGATGGCGGCTACCCAAGCCATGGCCAACGAGCAGGCCGATGCCAAGGGTTTCGTCGAAGACAGCCACCTCAATGTACTGCTGCGCAATGCCTATATCAGCCGTGACTACAAGCATGGCGGGCAGGACAAGGCCGAGTGGGGCCAGGGCGTGATCGCCAAGTTCAACTCCGGTTTCACTCAGGGCACGGTCGGCGTCGGCGTCGATGCCTTCGGTCTGTATGCTCTGCGCCTGGATGGCGGCACCGGTCGCGCCGGTGCTGGCGGCATCGACTTCTTCAAGCGTGGCGGTACTTCGGATGATCCGAGCAGCGCGCCCCACGATCTGGCCCGCGCCGGGGCAGCGGTGAAGGTGCGTATCTCCAACACCGTGATCAAGTACGGCGATCAGATGCCAGCACTGCCGGTGCTCAATTTCGACGATTCACGCCTGTTGCCGGAAAGCTTCACCGGCACCCTGATCACTTCCAAGGAAATCGATGGCCTGGTGCTCAACGCCGGGCGCTTCACCCAGGAAGCGCGCAAGAGCGCCGAAGCCCGCGACAGCGGCGGCCTGAAGAAGATCGACGTGTACGGCGGTAGCTACCAGTTCACCGACAGCCTGACCGGTGCCTTGTATGCCTCCGATGTCGAAGACCGGTTGAAGAAGCAGTACATCAACCTCAACTACGTACTGGCCCTGCCGAGCGAGCAATCGCTGACGTTCGACTTCAACGGCTATCGCTCACATCTGGACAAGGACTACGCCAGCACCTTGGGCACCGGTCGCGACAACAAGATCTGGAGCCTGGCCGCTACCTGGGCCTTCGGTCCGCACTCGCTGACCCTGGCGCATCAGCGCAGCACCGGCGACACTGGCTACAACTACGGTTTCTACCAGAACGCCGGCGGTGTGGGTGACGGTGGCTCGACCATCTTCCTGGCCAACTCGTACTGGTCGGACTTCAACGCCGAAGACGAAGTCTCCTGGCAGTTGGGCTACGGCATCGACTTCCGCACATTCGGCGTGCCGGGCCTGACCTACAAGGTGGCCTACGTGCGTGGCGACAACATCCGCACCCCGACCGGCGACGGTCAGGAGCGCGAGATCTTCAACCAGATCCAGTACGTGGTACAGAACGGCCCGGCCAAGGACCTGACCCTGCGCCTGCGCGGCTCGTGGCTGCGCACCTCGGACAACGTCCGTGCCTCGGGCTACAACGACGACGGCAACGAAGTACGCGCCTTCGTCGAGTACCCGATCAACATCTTCTGATGTCGACCCGGCGCTGAACAAGAACCCCGCACTCGCGGGGTTCTTTGTTTTACGCAGAAGGGCAGTGATCAGTGCTCGCGCACTGCCTGCGTGTCGGGTTCGCGGGTGACGGCCTTGACCAGCTTGCCGATGCTCAGGCCTTGCAGCAGGATCGAGGACAGCACGACGATGTAGGTGATGCTCAGCAGCAGGTCGCGCTCCGGGCCGATGGGCAGGGCCAAGGCCAGGGCGACCGACACGCCGCCGCGCAGGCCGCCCCAGGTGAGCACGCGAATGGTGCCGCGCGGGACGCTGCGAAAGCGCCGCAGCAGCAGAATCGCCGGGGCCACGGTGAGCAACCGCGACAGCAGGATCGCCACGGCCAGCAGGGAGGCCGCCAACAGGTGCAGCCAGGAGAACGGCAGCAGCAACAGCTCCAGCCCGATCAAGGCGAACAGCAGGGCGTTGAGGATGTCGTCGAGCAGCTCCCAGAAACCGTCCATATAGCGCCGGGTCATGTCGTTCATCGCCAGGTTGCGTCCCAGGTTGCCGATGATCAGCCCGGCCACCACCATCGCGATCGGCGCCGAGACATGCAGCTCGGAAGCCATGGCCGAGCCGCCGATGACCAGCGCCAGGGTCAGCATGACTTCGACCTGGTACTGCTCGATGCTCTTGATCATGCGGTAGACGATGTAGCCGATCAGCCCACCGAACAGCACGCCGCCCACTGCTTCATGCAGAAACAGCATGGCCGTCGCGCCGACGGTGGGGGTTTCGCCCAACTGGGCGATGCCCAGCAGGACGGTGAACACCACGACTGCCGTGCCGTCATTGAACAGCGATTCGCCGACGATGGTGGTCTTCAGTGGCTTGGAGGCGTTGGCCGTTCGCAGCACGCCCAGCACCGCGATCGGGTCGGTCGGTGAAATCAGGGCGCCGAACAGCAGGCAATACAGGAAGCTGACGTGCCAGCCGAACAGGCCGAAGATCCAGAAGGCCAGGGTGCCGATCACGAAGGTGGCGATCAGTACGCCGAAGGTGGCCAATAAGCCGATCGGCCAGCGGTAGTTGCGCAGGTCAGCCAGGTTCACGTGCAGCGCGCCGGCGAACAGCAGGAACGACAGCATCCAGTTCATCAGCAGATCGCCGAAGTCGATCTGGTTCATCAACGCTTCGACGCGATCCTCGAGGCCTGGGTAGCCGATGAAACTCAGGCCTTGCAGGATCAGCGAGAACATCAGGGCGGTGACCATCACGCCGATGGTCGGCGGCAGGCCGATGAAGCGGAAGTTCACGTAGGTGAGCAGTGTGGTGAGGCAAATGAATGTCGCGACTATCTCGAGCATCCGGGCTCCCTGGGTCAGGTGGTGAAGATCTATCTATAGAGGGCGCCTATCAGGCGCCCTGCTATGGTTGGATGTTGCCGCATGCCCGCACGGCACACTTCATTTAGCCCGCAGCGTTGACCGCCACTGGCCGTCGCTGCCAATAGATGAACACCAATGCCAAGGCAAGCGTACCCAGACCAGTGATTGCACCGGTCCAGGGCAGGTCCACCAGCGGCGCACCACTGGCCACGACCAGGCCGCCGACCCAAGCGCCTGCTGCGTTGCCGAGGTTGAAGGCGCTCTGGTTCAGCGTCGATCCCAGGTTCGGCGCCTCGTGCGCCTGGTCGATGATGAGCAATTGCAGGATAGGGCACAGCGCGAAGGCGAACACGCCCCAGGCCAGCAACGTGATCGCGGCCGGGATCAGCGAGCCGCTGGTCTGGGTGAACAGGGCCAGGATCAACACCACCGCGATCGCCATGCCCAGCAACGAAGGCAACAGGCGTGAGTCGGCCAGACGCCCCCCGAGCATGCTGCCGATGGTCAGGCCGACGCCGAACAGCAGAAGCATCACGGTGATGCCGTGGGCGCTGACGCCGGTAACGTCCTGCAGGATCGGCGCGATGTAGGTAAACACGCTGAACAGGCTGCAGGAGGCCATCGCGCTCATCGCCAGCGGCAGCAACACGTTGGGCTTGCGCAACACGCGGAACTCGCGCGCCAGGTTGCCGCGCTCCATGGGAATGGTCTTGGGCAGCCAGACGATCTGCGCGAGGAGGGCAATGACGCCGATGACCGAAACCGCCCAGAACGTGGAGCGCCAGCCCGCGAACTGGCCCAGAGCGGTCCCCAGCGGTACACCCAGCACGTTGGCAAGCGTCAGCCCGGTGAACATCAGGGCGATGGCCTGGGCGCGCTTGGTCGGCGCCACCAGCCCTGCGGCGACCACCGA